>JAJZEY010000112.1 GCA_021805585.1 Planctomycetota bacterium | reverse complement strand
GCGATCTTTTTGCGCATCGGCGGGGGCTTTGTTCCGGAAAGGTCCGCAAAAACCCGCGATTGTAGCAGCGAACAGATTCCCCATCGCCACAGCAGTGCCGGCAGCGCCAGCAGCAGATAAAATTGCGATGCGGTTGAATCCCGGTCCATAATTGCGGAAATTTCCGCCACGGCAACCAGAATCAGCGGACCAGCCGCAAGAACATACAACGGCAGAATCCATCCGGCTGTCTGGCGGATATATTCCAGAGCCCCATCCAGCGGGCCGACAAATCCGGCGCGCAACAGCGATTCATCGCGCAGGTCTTGAATCGGCGACTGTCTCATGCAGCCTCCATCCGCATCAGCCAGCGCGTCAACGTGACCAGCGCAAAATAAAGGAAAATCAGAAATGCCGGGGATAGAACGCCCAGCACGATAAACCATATGCGGTCCGGCCAGAAGCGTGTTCCGGCTTCCGACGCCCGGCGGGCTTTAAGAATCGCAAGCCCCGCCCGGCTGTAATTCACACCTTCATATCGGGTGGTGCATTCTTCGCAGACCGGCTGGCGGGTGATAACGCACACACCCACGGCCGGCCGATCCGAATGATTCACACAATACGTTTTTTTTAGTGCCATGGATCATTTCCACGGGTAGGCTGCCCGCGTGCGGGACAATTATTCAACGCCGCCTTCCAGGGGCATGTACATGCTTTGTAAAGCCAAACGGCCCGGACCGGTGAAGCGGTTCCAGACCATTTGTCCGGCAGAGGCAAAAAAACCGGTGGAAAGCTTCTGGATTTTTGTTTCCATGTTGACAGTCGGGTCTTTGTATATCCAGCCACCCGGTTCAATATCAATCTGCTCGCCCGGGGCCAGCGTTATTTCAAAAATATTTCCATAGCCATGAAGCCAGACGATGCCTTCCTGGTGCTGCGTGCTGAACGTGTCAATAAAAAAGCCGGTGCCGCTGAACAGCATATTTGCCACACCCTGAACCCGGCGGAAGGTAAAGTCCACGTTGGAACTCGCGGCAAGGAACTGGTGTTCGCGGACATCCACGGTTTGTCCCGCCTGCAGGTGCAATGCCATAATATGACCTGGTCCGTCGCGGCTGAAGGCGATGCGGCCTGGCCCGCCGGCTTCGGTCATAAAAATCGGCATTCCGGAAATCATCCGCTTAAAAGCGCCCTTCATGGTCTTGATTCCGATGTTCACGGCCGGGTCTTTCCAGAGCAGAACATGATGCTCGAAATAAATGCCGGTCTGCCCCATTTCAATTTGAAGAACCGGCACAAGTTCGCCCTGAATGTGATAGGTCAACCCGGCGTATTTTTCGTCCACTACATGTGTGGCAAGAAGAGCTGGCACACCCATAACTACAACTCCTTGGTTGAATTGTTTCACAAATACGACAACCGTAGATTACAACCGTTTACCGTCGGCGTGGCAAGGCAGATGCCGGAATATTGCGATTTGATTTTGGTTCGGCAGCAATAATGTTATCCGGCAACGCTGCTTACGCGGTAAGAGCGGCGGCCTTTAACCTTAAGCCAGAAACCGTTTCTGTCGTTTCCGCTGACGGCGTGGTCTGGTGTGATGTCATGCCACTGATAAAACGGTCGCGACAAATTGTGATTTCGCCAGCCAATGGGTATATGCGGGGTGGTAATTACAACCGTGAACGGGGACAGCTCGCGTCTACTGCGCAGGCCACCGCCGCATTCCGATGTGGAATAAGTCCGGACAGACCGATGATCGCCACAGTCTGTCAAACCGGCTTTATCGCGTCAGCGATGGCGGGCGGTCTGCCGGAGCAGTGGCCCGGGTTCGGTTAGGTGTAGCGCTAAGGTGGAAATCCAAGCGTCCGCGATGGGTAATTGAGGAAACTGGAATCCAACATCGCTTGAGTTTTAAATCATCAAGCTTTACCCGCCGAATGTAAAACATTCCTTCAACTAAAACCGGCAAACATTACAGCCGGATTTATCGTCGGAAGTCAAATCGGATATATGCACGCAAACATTGGAACGTGATTAAACCGCCCGTTTGTCGGGAAGACATGCGTGTATTGGCATCTGCCTTGCGGCAGATTCATCTAAAAGCAAACGATTGCCGACTATACAACGAGATCAGCCCTGGCCATATATGAGTTGTCTCTTCGCTGCGAGGCCCTTTAATGCGAAGTTGGCCAGTAGAAAAAGGGACCTTCGCCCGACACATGAGCGATACCAAAATTTGACTTTACGTGACCGGAGGCATACGTGTCCAAAGTGCTGTAAGGACGGCTGTACCCGGTGACATGCCCATCGGCAAATAGCACGTTCTGGAAGGCCGGTATCCGAGGATTGATTGGGTCAGGATGGTTGAACCAGTAGCCACTGACATTGGCGGTCATTGACTGTTCTGCAACCGTATCGGCTGCGAGCACATCGCGTGGATTGCCATTCGAGGATGTAGCCGGTTTGGGAAGTGATGGGTTAAAGCTGCTGGGATTGACGGTATTGCCCGCCCAGTTTTCGGGGCTGTAAAAGCCGTTTTGAGCGGTCAGAAAGGGATTGTTTCCGTAACCACCCAAGTACATGTAGCCTAAAGCGATGAACGGTGCCCAGTTGTCGCTGGTCTGAACTGGATCGTAGGAAAGCTCAGGGATACCGGGTACCTTCTGGATTTCATGGCTTGATGGATCTGGTGGTGGGTAGCTTGCCGTTAACACAAACTGCCACTGTTGAAATGAATCCTCGGTCAGCGCGCTGGGGCATATAAACAGCCTCGCGAGCTTGTTATCTGTGGAACTCCCGCTGTACTGTTCGAGTATCTGAAACGGCGTTCCGTAGTTTCGCCATCCGTTGGAACTGTAATCGTTTTCATAGTAGGTCAGACTGGTGTCGGGACTCCACGGGAACGCACCATATTGAATGGTCGGCGTGTAACGGACAATCGGTGCGAAGCGGAAATAGCACGGTTGGGCAGTTCGATACTGATTGTTGGTATAACCTTGGGGGAAATAGCCGCGATTGCTGGCCGCAAATTCAGCTGCCATTTGGCCAATGCCGCGCAAATTCGATGCGCATACAGTACGATTGGCGTCTTCCTTGGCCGCGGCCAGCGCCGGCAGAAGAAGTGCAATGAGTAGAGCGATTATTGCGATCACAACCAGAAGCTCCACCAGCGTGAACGCGTCGCTTCGGGCCATTCGTCGGGGCAGGCATCGGGTATTATCTCCGGTTTTTTCAACGCGATTCATCACAAACTCCTGGTTGATTGCAAACCTGCACAAATATTCTGTCCAGACTGCCCCAGCCATCGTCACTGGTGTAGGGTGTTGTGGCTGGAGCGATCAGGACCGAATACGGACTCGATTTTTTATCGCTCCGCAGCCATTTTCACATCAACTGCCGGACGATGATCAACTGACGTTAATTTGTGTCGCACCCCCACCCGATGGAACGGGTGGGAGCGCAACGGCTGGAGTTCCAAGCGGCTAACTTTTTGCGTTAAGAAATCTGCGACGCCGAATAAGCAGAAGTCCGACGGTTCCGGCCCCGAACAGAGCCAGTGGGGCGGGTTCGGGCACCGCGGAACCGCTTACCGCAAAAATGTCCGTCGTCGCCGTCGTGGGATTGATATTGAAAGTCAATGAATCCAGCACTTGCCCTGCCACATTGACCGTGCCAGTGCCGGTACCAAGATTTGCAAGATTCAAAACCGTTTCGTACAGATTCGGATTGCCGGGCAGGCCGGAGGTACCTGAATTCTGCACGCTGATGCGACTGACACCGCCAAGCGCTACCCCGTACAAATTCCCGTCCGGTGTCGTGGCATTCGTTGTGCCGGCGAACCAGTCCGGGGCACCGTAATCTGTTGTAACGCTGGTTCCATTCGCAAAGTTAAGTGTAACGGTACCACCGGAGTTGCCACCCGCATTGGTTGACGTTGCCAGAATGGCCAAGGTTGCAAACCCCGTTGGCGTGGCAAGTGTCATGGTGCCGGTCGGATTACCGCCCGTTCCGCTGGTCAGCCGCAGTGCATTGTTGGTGTTGGTGTAATGCTGAAACTGAAAGGTGGTGTCGCCATCAGCCTGGCTTACAAATTGATGTGACGTCGGCAGACCACCTCCTTGAACCACACCCCCTACAGACAGACCAGCTTCGTAAAACGTGTTGACAAAGCCCACCGTCGTGGCGAGATTACTCGATATCGCCTGGCCCGCAGCCAAATTGGCGGTGTTTTCGACTACGTTGTCCACGTTAAAGCTGTTGGCCGTTAAGGCTACCGGAGCACGGCTGGCCAGTATGTAAGCCGGTGTGATTGGCGGTGTGTAACCGGCTGGCTGGGTGGCACCGGTGTTTGTGGTAAAATTAAAGTTCGTGAAATCCTGTTCCACGTTTGCACCGCCAGTGGCGCCGGTGAAGCCGACATATCCCGTATTGGCACCCAATGTGCTAGCCATGTTAATAGGTGTGGGTGCCAAAAATGGATTGGCGTTTGGGGTTCCGTAGGTGATATAGTTGTACGCATCCGCGGAATTGGTGGAATCAACCGCGGAAACACTCATGGCACCCGTTGCCGCGTAGTAACTGATCGTGTAATTAATCGGATTGGTATCCGTAAACAAATTGAGTGTGCTGCCTGAAACCGGTCCGCCGCCAACAAACTGACCGTTGACGCCGACTTGAGCATCACTGGTCTGCTGATAATAGAGTTCAATGCCCTGGCCGACGCTTGGTGACACGGCGGAAAATCCAGTGCTGGTACCCTGATAGCCTTTGCTTCCGCCGCCTGAACCCAACGCGTTTGTTCCAGCGTTTTGCACCGCAAACATAAAGCCATCAGCTGGCGAACCCGGCGATGCAGCCGAGAGCTGGTAAGTGAAAGTGGCTGTCCATGAATCCGCCACATCCTGCGTGGTGTTGTACCATGCGCTGGTGGTCTCGTTATTCAGGCCCGTGGTCAGGGTCAGATCGCTGGCGCTGATAAACGGCGTAAACGCAGTTGTACCGGCATTAAGGACCCAGTTCCCTGGCGAGGCGAAACCATTGGTGATATCAGCCCGCACCGTTGATCCGCAAACCGCGAACGCGGACGCCGCCGCCAGCACCGCCATCGTGCCCAGACGTTTACATTGAACCATGACAAATCTCCTCACATAAATGATGAGCTAAAATTAGCTCGACACTCTGAAACTCTCTCGAAAGCCAACACAGCCCCCAAGAAATTCTAAAAGCTACTGTCACCACCGGCGGAATCATTACACAATAATACATAATAGCATGTATTAAAATATGCCAAACCGCCGGAATCCCAAGTCTGCCTTACGCCGATGTACCAGCCCGCACACAGGGAATCAATTTTTCCTAAAACGCCAAACCGTTTATGATCGGCTGCGAGATGACATCTCGCAACCAATGGCGATCGATCGCTCGTCAACCCGCCGCCTTTTTTTAAAACCGCATACCAGCCGATAAAACCGCTGGCTCGAAAAAGCCTCATGACCTGATTGGTGCAACGCACCAAAACTCCGCCGCAGGAACCCTCGCTTGATATGTTCAGCGTTCCCGCGTCACCTTCGCATGGACTTATTCTAATTGCCCGTGACTCCAAAGCAAGGGGGCACGGACAACACTTGGAGTTACGTTACCATAAAATCGGCCTTGATCGGTCGCATTTAGCCGCCAACCGCGCTTTTCGAGTCAGTTTCTAAAGGGTGCATCAAACGAATAAATCACCAATTTTTACCTAATAAATCGCCAAAAATCGCAGCGGCTGTCTCCGGCATATTTGTTCCATTTCATTTGACTCAACAAAGTGTAATAAAATATCCATATATATGGCGGCTGACGCAGCAGTTGCGGCCGGTAACGACAATCAGATTAAAATATCCCAATGAGATTTCCATCGAAAAGATGATATGTTATCTATTTAATGAAGCGTGCCATCTATTGAAGGAGTCAAGCTGGCGGCTATTTGCGTGGCGGATTAACGCCGGCTGCCAGCACCGGTCGGCCGGACGATTTTCGTACAATCAGTTCCCCATTAAGTTCGCAATGCACGGCCGGTGCTCCGGGATTATCCAGTCGGTGAAACATGCTGCGTAATGCCACGGCGGCTATGGCCGCTACCGGCTGACGAATCGTTGTCAGCGGCACCGGCAACTGGGTGCAGATCGGTAAGTCGTCAAAGCTGCCAATCCGCATATCTTCCGGAATCCGGATGCCGGCCTGCAATGCGAATCGCTGCACTGCCGCCGCACGCGAGTCGCTGACAACCAGCACCGCTTGGGGCCGCCGGCGGCGAATCGTCTGAATCACAAATTCCGGATCGAAAAGATTTCCGTGCACAACAGATCCCGGATCCGGATGAAGTCCGTGCAATTCCATAGCCCGCAGGTAACCGTCAATTCGCGATTCCTGAGTGGGAACCCGGGTAAAATGACCCAGAAAATCAATGCGGCGGCAGCCAAGCTCAAGGAAATGGCGGGCCAGCATGTAACCGGCGCCTAAATTATCGATACCAACCAGATCTGTTTGCGTGCGCGCCGGATGCCGTACAAGGTCACGGTCCAGGAAGACCAGTGGAATGCCGGCTTCCTCGAAATTCTGTGCTATGGCGACCGTAGGCGAAACGAACTGATCCGCAAGGATTTCCTGCGGCGTAAGAAACACGCCTGATACCCGTCGGGCAATAAACGTGCGAGCCACAGCGCGGAATTGATTTGCCACGCCGGCTTCGCCGGGATCCTCACTCCAGGACGGGTCCTCAAATAATATCTCAACTTTTTCCAAACCTGCCAGATGGGCCATCTCCCGGGCCACGCGATTGACCGTGGTTTCTTCGCGATGATGCACCGCCAGTCCCAGCATTGCCGCACCAAATACCAGCGGCTGGCGTTCGGGCAGAGCGATAACGGTCGAACCACCTTTGCCTTGGCGTCGGATAAGTTTCTCGGCCACCAGCCTGTGAATGGCCCGTGTAACTGTTGGCCGTGATGTGCCAAACTGCGTCGCCAGGTCACGTTCGGTCGGTATCTTTTCCGCCACGCGGAATCGACCGGTTTCCATGCCGCGCCGAAGATATTGGTAAACTTTTTCTGATATTTTTGCCGGACGCATAGGTGTACCATCGTTCAGTTGCCTGTTGCATATAGCCGTCATTAAGGGAACCGAATGGTCCCAATGAACCTTGGTATGGCCATATTTTTGGCATCAGGCGGCCCGCATATGCGTGGCCCGCGATTACTGGCGCTGGTTAAGCTATCGCATCGCCGACAGCGTCATCATGGTGTCAGCGATGGCGGGCGGTTTGCCGGGGCAGTGGCCCAGGTTCGGTTTGGTGTGGCACCAAGCTGGAAATCAAGCCGTCCACCATGAGTAATAGCGGAAACTGGAATCCAACAGCGCTTCAGTGTTGATCCATTAAGCTTTACCCCTTCAATATAAGGGTTTTCAATGGGTTGGGCTGAACCAGTGACAACAAATTTGCCGCCGGAATAGGGCGATCGAAGTCGCAACGTCACCTTTTTGAACACCGGGCTGGAGATTTCATACGCGCCGGATGCAGGGTCCACGGAATAAATGCCCATCATGGCCATGACGGCCCAACTGGACATTTCACCGCAGTCGTCATTGCCCGGAATGCCGTTGGATGAAAGTGTGTAATTCTGACGCAGGACCTTAC
This sequence comes from Planctomycetota bacterium, assembly GCA_021805585.1. The sequence continues at coordinate 5,321 of JAJZEY010000112.1, read as the reverse complement.
GCACCGCCCATTGGGTTCGCCATGGTTTGCCGGAAAAATTGAAATCAAAAGGCGCTTCCAGGTCCGTCTCATTATAGGGATTGTAAAAATTCCCGAACCAGCCCGGCTGGCGGTAGCTGAAGAACGTTTCCAGCCGCCGGTTGAAGCGAGCCGTTCCCACGGCATGCACGAGCCAGGCCATATCCTGGGGTGCCAGCCACTGGTAATGCCAACCGGAACCTTCAATAAATCCATGCCATTGCTGCGATGGATTAAACGGTGATACCCACGACATATCGGAATTCCGCGGACGGAAAAAGCGGTCCTGATGATCGAACACGTTTCTGAAATACAAAGCGCGGGCCTTAAACATCGCCGCGGCTTGCGGCTTATCCAGTGATTGGGCTAAATAATGCAGGGAAGCATACGCTATGCAATCTTCCTGAATCTGGGAAACCGAACCATATCCTTCATGGTTGTTGGGATCAAAATGGATTTTGTTGATCCAGTTGATATTGCTTTCGCCGCCATAAGGCCGGCCGGGCGGTGGTGCCTGCGTGGCATCCTTGACCATGCCTTGCCACAGGGCGGACATATCAAACCCATGCAGACCATCCATCCAGGCCGTCGCGGCACAGGTGGTAAGCGGGCTGCCGCACATAACGTTGGTATAGTCGTTAATCTGTGGCCAGCGATCAATCCAGCCGCCTTGGCGGTACATAAGCTCAATGGACTGACACATATCCTGCGCCTGTTTTGGTGCCACAAGACAAAGCAGTGGAAATTCGCTGCGGTAAATATCCCAACCGGAATAGTTGCAATACACCTCGTGGCCTGCGGCGATATGGTGGATTTTGTGGTCGAATCCGATGTATCGGCCATCCGCATCGCTGAAAATGGATGGCATAAGCAGCGAATGATACAAGGCGGTGTAGAAAACGATCTGTTCACCGGGGGTTCCGCCATGAACATGAATGACATTCAGCGCCTTATTCCATAGTTTTCGAGCCTTATGATAGGCGGTGGAAAATCTTTCATGTGCCGCAGAATGGTTCAAATTATTTTGCGCGCCACGCGGATCCACATACGAAATGCCGATTCGCACGGTCACCTTCCGTTTGTGTGCTGCGGCAGGCCAGCTTGCCCACGCGCCCACCCAGCCTTTTTGATGCGGTTGCGTGACGCGGTGCGAACCGGCGCTTTTATGGGATCCGTTCCACGTGCCGAAGGTGGTAAAAGGTCGGCTGAATTTCATTACAAAATAGACGTGGTAGTTATGCGGAGCTCCACAAAAGGCCTGATCCACCACATAGCCGGTCACTTCCCGGTTGTTCACAATGTGCACATGTGCCTGATGCGTGGTGTTCAGAGTGTGGCTGATAGGAATAAGAATATTGGCCCGTTTGCCGGCGGGAAATGTAAACTGGGCGATACCGGCCCGCGTGGTTGCGGTAAGCCTCGCCGCAATATTCCACCGCAACAGTCGAACGCCATAATATCCGGGTGTGGCTTTTTCCAGACTGTGCGAATATGCCGATTGAAAGTTCTGAATCTGCGTATGCACGTTGCCGGTGGTTGCTGTGAAAAATACATCGCCCTCATTATTGCAGCCCGGGCCGCTCATGTGGGTCATGCTGAAGCCTTGAATATCAGGCTGATAATAGTGATAGCCAAATCCATTGGACTCCGTGTCCGGGCTTAACTGCACCATGCCAAACGGCACGCATGCGCCAGGAAAAAGATTGATGGATCCGCCGGGGCCGGTTCCGGTGCCCAGAAGCGGGTCGACCAGCTTGGCTAATCCAGAGGTCTTTCCGGTAGGGGTGGGGGGGATGGATTTGAACACAAAATCCGTCACGCTTTGCCGGGCACTGGCAAAGCCACTGCCTCCGGTAAACCCTATATATGCTTTGTTGCCGCCGACGCGCCATGGAATATCAACACGGGAAATGGCTTTGAAAACCTTGCCGGTTACTTCATCAGTCAAAGTCTGCCGGAGAAGCATATTGCCATAGGTCAGTACAATACGAATGGGATGGCCGCTGGCCAGATTTACATCCGGCGTATTAATGTATTCTCCGGTATTTCCTCCGCCCGCCACATACACGCCAATACAATGGCTCGGCGGAAGCGATCCGGTGGTGATGCCATCCTTTAATCCGAGACTTTGGACGGGTGCCGGTGCGGCCGCGGGATAGATGTTGATTTCAAAAGCAACGCCGTGGGTAATTCCGGCCGGCCCGCCGTAGCCCAGTGCGCCACCATCGGCCCCCAGGGCGTGTGTGCCCCGACGGGAGTTCTGAATGACCAGGGCAATTCCGTCGCCCCCGCCGTTGTGGATGTTTTGTGCCTGATAAGTAAAGGCAACCCTGAAAGCCTGAATATTCCGGCGTTTGGCATCGAACCCGCTGGTGGCCTGTGCCGGGTGGCCGTCGGTCAGAGTGAAGGTCGTGGCAGCCGCATCGTAGCCGGTCTGCTTTGCGCCCATGACGTTGGGTGGGGCAAAGCTGTTGAACCCGTCGATCTGGGCGGATGCGGTTAAAGATGAAAAGAAGATAGCACAACTTGCCAGCAGAAATACGCCAATCGCCCGTAAGAACATATGTCAGCTCCTTTGCCGCTGTAATGAGAAAAGAATCGTTCAACTAAACGACCGAAAGGCATTTCACCCGATTAGTCGCCGAAAGTCAAACCGAATATATTAACTAGCGTACCAATTTTTTATTGCAACGCAAATCCATGGACGAAAAAAGGATAGTTCATCGGCGGAAGCCGGTCTAACGAACGCCGCTGACACCGCAGGGCATCAGGAACGCTCGGCACCGTCTTGCGGCCCGCACGGTAAAACCGGTAACGCATTGATTGGTTGCCTTTTAGCATGCCAGTCTTTAATTCCCGGAAGTCGGTGAAATAATTTCCAAAATGGACCGTGAATGCGCGGCCGGGATTTTGACGAAATTATGCAGGCCTTGGCCTTTGATGATACGGGCTTTCTTACCATTGATCGTCGCGTTTTGACCGCGTATTCCGATCTTGGCTCGCACGCCCGCCGGGAGAGATACATGTATGGATTCCGCGGACTGGCTTCTTCGGACCATCACCAGAATATTGCCTTGCGGTGTGGGTACACGCCCGCTGATCCAATGCAGATCACCGGGATGGGGCACAATACGGACCGAGGCAAAACCTTGTCCAGTCGAATTTACGCCCAGGATATATTGTGTAAGCCAATTCGTGACTCCGCAGGACCAGCCATGACACATGCTGACAAAATATCCCTGAACCCAGTCGGCCTGAAGGAATTGATGAATGTGGACTTTGGGCCAGGATGGGTCATAACCCTCCCAAAACGTCGTAGCGCCTTCATGAATCATGCCGCCCCAGTAACTGCGTACGAAGCGTAGTCCCTGATTGGTCAATCCCAGCCGCCCCAGGGCGAAGAGGACAAAGTTGTTGTAATAGGGTGAATCAATCTGCTTCCATGATGGACAATCCGGCCCAAGAATATACCTTTTGATGGCACGTCGCTGTGCCGGGTCCGCCACGCCTGAATCAATTGCCATCGCGTTTACGTCGCGCAGGTCCGTGAACGTACCCGTCCGGGAATCCGCTGAATATTTCCGGGCGGCAATAATCAGAGTCTTATCCCAGCGTGCGTATCGGCGGGCATTGGCGGTGTCCCCCATCGCGCGAAGCAGAACCACGGCCCGCTTGACCGCCATACAGGTATATAAATCTGTTGCCTCATAAGATTGCGGCGCATTGCCATGCAATTTGCGCGACCAGTCGGTAAAGCACCAGTGATTATGTCCGTTCACGAACAGATTGTTGGCATTAAACGCCTGCTTCATATAGCGCAACATGGACAGGAGAAGCAAATGCTGTGACCGAATATAAGTGATCGCCCCGGTATGCCGGTAAAAGTCCTCCAGCCCGCATATCCAGGCGCAGGAATAGCCTGGAATTCCGTTGACATCATTGGTTGGAAGTGCGGTCGGCGAATTTCCGCCCTGGGCCTGGGCGCGCAGCCGCCGCATGGTCTGTTCCATGAGAAAATGATCCAGAAACACATTGTTAATCACTTCTCCGGAAACCTGCAGGTCGCCCATCCACATCGCGCGGTCGCGTTTGGGCGCATCCCAAATGTTTTCTTGCATGCATAAATGAGAAGTATAGGCCCCGGTATACCAGATTTTTGTTAACAGGGAATCTGAACAGGCAAATGCCCCCCTGTATTTGACCGGATAATATTTAAAATCCAGCCGCAGGCGGTTAAGTCGAATCGGCCCCGGACCTGAAAACCGCACCGCCGCGTAACGAAATGCGCTATAAGGTGTTGATTCCGTCTGATCGGCATTCAGGCTAAGCGAATGCCATCCGCCCCAAGGACCATGCAGCGCTTCGCCACGGGATTCCCCGGTTCCGATCAGCACGATACCCCCGGCACCTTGCACCTGTATTCGCCCCGCAACTTCCTGGCCGAAGTCCAGAAGAATCTCTGGATCTCCGGCATTGGAGTTTACTCGCAGCGCAATGCGATGCGCCGGTGCCAGCAGAGAAGTCCCCCGATAGCCCGGGCGGATTTCGCCACGATTTTCGGGCGTTAACATGCGGGCTACGGAATGCAGGCCGGAAAATGCGCCGGGATGCTGAATGACCGTGACATGTTCCGGTTGAAAAAACAGGTGAAAAAGATAGGGAGCGTGGTCCGGCCAGGGAGCCAGTGCGTCGCCCCACGGGCCACCACCGTAGCTTGTTTCAACGGTCGCCAGCTTCCAATGCGACTGGCCCCGGCCTGTTTGCCAGCGTCGTTTGGGATGGTCTGACTCCTGCCATGAACCGTCGGTTTTAAGCAGCGTATGCCCCGCACTGATCAGCCATAATATCGCGCCGGCTGGTCCGCCGTCATTCGTGGCTTTCATGGCAAATTCGTTTCTGCCTGTATGCAAGTATGCCGCCACATTTATCCGGTAGACCTGGCTCCAGGCCATTGAATTGGTTTGCCGACCGGCGACCTTTTTACCGTTGATGTACAAAGTGAAATAATTATCCGCCGTGACATAGACCAGCGGTTTGGTCGGCATAGTTTTTAAAATAAGGGATTTACGAAGAAAAACACTCTGGTGGTCGCTTACGCTTGCGGCCCATATCCAGAAGGGGGGCTTGCCCAGAGTGTTGGCGATCACTTTAGGGCGGGGCATGCCGAAGGTGGGATCAATGGATGGCGGATCCACAAATTTCCAACGGTTCGGCCCGGACATGGCTGCCACCGCATTTGTTGCGGCAAATTGAAACAGCAAAAGGATCGCTGCCAGAAATCCGCCGGCCCGTCGGGGGCATAT
>JAJZEY010000184.1 GCA_021805585.1 Planctomycetota bacterium | reverse complement strand
CCAGCTTTACTTATCAGGCACAAAACATTCCCAACGGTGGCGGTGACGGCATCGCGTTAGTCATTCAGAACTCCCGCCGGGGCACGCATGCCTTGGGTGGCAATGGCGGCGCACTGGGCTACGGCGGGCCGGCGGGTATTACCCACGGCGTTGCCTTTGAAATCAACATCTATCCCTCCGCCGCGCCGGCCCCCGTCCAAAGCCTCGGATTAAAGGATGGCATCACCACCGGCTCGCTGCCGCCGAGCCATTGTATTGGCGTGTATGTGGCAGGCGGCGGCAATACCGGAGAGTATATTGATACACCGGGTGTCAATCTGGCCAGCGGCCATCCCATTCGTATTGAACTGGCTTACAATGGCATTGATCTCCGGCAAACGTTAACCGATGAAGTAACCGGCAAAGTGTTCAAAGCCATTTCCCGCATTGACATTCCATGGCGTGTCGGCGGCAATAAAGCCTATATCGGGTTCACGGGAGGCAGTGGCCTGGCCAGTGCCCGGCAAAGCGTGACCGATTTTATGTTCAAATCCTTACCGGCCACCCGCGTCAGGAAGGTCTCTCAATTGGTCAAGCTGGTCGATCCGCTTCTGGGCACCGGAACCGGCCCCGGCGGGTCCATCAATCTTTTTCCTGGCGCCACGGTGCCGTTCGGAATGGTGCAGTTAAGCCCGGACACGGAGTCCAATGGATTTGGCTATCACTATTATCAGCCTGACATTCAGGGATTCAGCATGACCCACATGAGTGGACCGGGCTGTAATAATGAAGGCGACGTGTTTTTCACAGCAACCACCGGCAAGGTGCACACCCAGATTCAAAACTTTCAATCGACCTATTCGCATAGTCTGGAAAAGGCGACACCCGGATATTATGGCGTGCGGCTGCTGCGGTGGAACATTGCCGCAAGGGTTACGGCAACCACCCGGGCCGGTATCGCCCGGTTTACATTTCCCGCCGGCAAGCCAGGCAATATTCTGTTGCCCATCAGCCATACCCTGAATACCACGCATCAGGCTCATCTGCACATTGTCAACCATCATGAAATCACCGGGTATGTCGTGGATCAGGATTTCTGCGGGGCAGCACCGCGGTATCATGTTTACTTTGTCATGACCTTCAATCATCCTTTTAACACGTTCGGAACCTGGACCGGCAACCACCAGACCGCCGGCTCCCGCGCTGTTACTCAGCTTCACCAGAAAGGATGGGTGGGCGGATGGGTAAGCTGGCCTGCCGCAGCCCACAAACGCAAAATCACCATGCGAATCGGTATTTCATATGTGGACCTGCGGGGTGCGGAAAACAATTTGAACCATTCCGCAGCACATGAAAGCTTTTCCGCAGCCTATCACAAGGCTCGAAACCTCTGGAATAAGGCGCTGGGTGTCATTCGGGTGCATGGCGGCACACCCGGTGAACAGATCGTGTTCTACACCGCCTTGTACCATTCGCTGCTTATGCCCTCCATTTTCAGCGATGCCGATGGCCGATACATCGGATTCGACAACAAAATTCACCACGTTGCCCCCGGCCATGACATTTACTGCAACTATTCCGGATGGGATATTTACCGCAGCGAATTCCCCCTGCTTTGCCTGGTGGCACCCAAACAGACACAGGATATGTGTCAGTCCATTGAGCTTATGTACCGTCAGGGTGGATGGATTGACCGCTGGCCACAGATTCACGGCTATACCAACGTCATGTGCGGCAGCCCGCTGACCACCTGCGCCGCCACGGCCTGGATTGACGGACTGCATGGGTTTGATATGTCGGCCCTGTGGCAAGGCATGGTCAAGGATGCGACACAGGCTCCCCCGCCCGGCCGGCCCTATGGCGGAGAAAGCAATATCAACTGGATCAATAAAATCCATTTTGATCCCAACAACCATGAGGGCTATGGCTCGGTATCCCAGATACAGGAAGATTGCGTAGCCTATGCTTCCATGCACTATCTGGCACGGGCACTGGACAAGCCGCGGGCGGCGGCACTGTTCAAAGCCCGGGCACTTTATTTCAGGAATGTCTTTGATCCGAAGGACGGCTTTTTCCGCCCGCGGAATTCCAATCTCTCGTGGGTGCAGCCATTTAATCCATCGCAGCAATGGCATGGATTTATTGAAGGCTCCGGCTGGCATTACCAGTGGCTGGCACCACAGGATATGGCCTGGCTCGTGCATGCCGTGGGAACGGCTCGCTTCAACCGGCGGCTGGAAACGTTCTTCAGCTACCGCCAGCCAGGCTGGTTCGGAAAATTTTACAATCCCTATAATGAAACAGACCTGGAAGCACCCTTTGATTTCAATTTTTCCGGCAAGCCATGGCGAACCCAATGGGCGGTGCGTAAGGTCCTGCGTCAGAATTACACGCTTTCATCCAACGGCGTTCCGGGCAATGATGACTGCGGGGAAATGTCCAGCTGGGCGGTCATGGCCATGATGGGTATCTATTCCGTAGACCCCGCATCCGGTGCTTACGAAATCTGCAGCCCGGTGTTCCACAAAGTCACGTTGCACCTGCAATCACCCTATTCCGGCGGCAAATTTGTGGTCACTGGTTCAGCCCGGCCCATTGAAAACCCTTACATTGAAGGGGTCAAACTTAATGGCTCAAGACTCAACCGATGTTGGATTCCCGTTTCCGCCATAACCCATGGCGGACGACTGGATTTCCACCTTGGTGCCACACCAAACCGTACCTGGGCCACCGCTCCGGCAGACCGACCGCCTTCGTTGACGCCTTGATCACGTCTGCTGGCAATTCAAGCAAACGACCGATACCCGCAAAGCCGGGCCATGCGGCGGAGGACCGCTTATTTCCAACCAATACGGCCGCATTCCGTTCATTGGGACCTTTCGGTGCCCGGAACGACGGTTATATTCAACGGGCAATTAAATAATGAGGCTCCAAAATGTTAACCAGCAACTGCTACACAGCATGGAAACCAGCCGTTTCCGGAAAATCATTCATGCGGACGGCGATTCATCGGTCCGTGAACCAGTCGTTTCGCGAGCGCGATATTGACGCGGTGTGATTTTTAATTCGCGCCGAAATACGGTCGGCAGGT
>JAJZEY010000483.1 GCA_021805585.1 Planctomycetota bacterium | reverse complement strand
ATCTTTCGGCCAGCTCCCGCACTGGTGCGTCGGCCGCCAATTCGCCCCATCGCATCATTTGCCGCAGCATCCAGACCACATGCGTGCAGGAAGGAAATGTGTACGCATCACCCCAGTTTCGCAAGAACCAGTCCTTGGGGCGTGCGCGCTGCGCCGAAAGACTTCCGGTGCCGGCCGAATCGGCATGCAGGCAGCGTTCCAGAAGCTGGGCGCTTTCATTTAAATATTCCGGTCGGGCCAGAATGGCCGCAATTTCGGAAATGTTTCCCTTATTCTGGCAGAACCGGCAGGCCTGCAGAATGGCACCCACCGCCCGGCCAACTTCATCCGCATGGTCCCGCAGAAAATGCTGCCGTACCGCCAAAATTTTTTCAGGATGCGCCGGTAAAATATCGGTGGATGTGGCGATAACCGCTCCCCATTTTTGCTCCTGTGCCAGCGTCCCCCACGGTTCGCCAACGCAGAACAAATCGATATATCCCCGATCCATGTGTTCGGCCACCTGCATGGGTGTCAGTTGGCAAAGTTGCACATCGCGGTCAGGGTTCATGCCGCCTTCCGCCAGCCAGTCGCGCAACAGATAATGATGCATGGAAAAGCTGGACACATGCGCGCAGACAATTTTCCGCCCGAAGAGGCCGGTTCGCACCAGATTTCCCAGCGCCGCACTTGAGGTGATTCCCATTTCCGCCAGATGCCGCGATACCGCGAGCGTATTGCCGCCCGCTCCCAGTTCCATGACTCCCACCAGCGGTTCCACAAAATCGCCACGGCCCAACTGGCTCATCACAGCCATGCCCAGAAGCGCATGGCTGGCGTCCAATAACCCATAGGTCAACTTGTCGCGAATGTTGATCCATCCGATCTCCCGGTGCAGCGTCACGCCTACGCCCGCATCGGCGAAAAAGCCCTTCTCCCGTGCAATGATCAGTGGTGCGGCATCAATTAGACGGACAAATCCTATGCGCATGGCTTTTTCCTTTTACAATCAGAACCCGGCAGTTGCCGCACACACTTGGCTTCCGGCTACCGAAACCGGGTCTGATTCCCATCCGGCGGCAAATCTTGTGCCACCCTGCGGTCGCGGCCCTTTTCCACCATGCTCCGCGTGTTGCGGCCCTTTGTCTGCGGGGCTTGCATTTGGCGTTGAATCTCGCTTGGCCGCTGTTCATTGCCGACGCTTGCATTCTGGCAGATTCTGTACTATAAATCAAAATCATGGATAAACTTGTTTGGATGAATATTGGTCATAGGTGATGCATGGATGATGTGCACCAGCTCCGGATATTTCAGGCCGTTGCACAACAACTAAGCTTTACGCGGGCTGCACAATCTTTGCGGCTGACCCAGTCTGCGGTCAGCCATCAGATCGCAGCCCTGGAAAAGCAGGTCGGATGCCCGCTTTTTCTGCGCGCCGGCCGCACCATTACCCTCACCCAGCCTGGGCAGGTTCTGCTAAGTGAGTCGCAGCGGGTATTCACCGCCATCGCTGAAATGAAGGATGCTGTCGCCACCGCGGCTCGACCGGATATTGGCCGCATCCGCATCGGCGCGCCGGCCACCGCCTGTCAGTTCATTCTTCCCGCCGCCGTACGCGAGTTTTCCGAAAGTTATCCAGCCTGGACTCTGGCCATTACGCCCGCCGATTCACCGCAGGCTGGTCAATTGCTCGCAGAAGGCCAGATAGATCTGGCCATTCTTTTATGCGGACCAAAATCCCGTCAGCTTACCTATGAGCCGCTGCTGGAGGATGAACTTGGGTTTCTGGTAAATCCGCTCCACCCCTGGGCGCGGGCGAAAAAAGTCGATAAAGCGGAATTGGCACGCCAGCATTACGTGCTTTATTCACGGCAAAGCGTCACCTTTCATATTGTCAATAATTATCTCGCCCGCAATGGCTCGCCCCTGGGACAATTCACAGAACTCGGTTCCATGGAGGCGATCAAGGAGTTGGTTAAACTTGGCCTCGGCGTGAGTCTTCTGGCGAGTTGGATCGCCCGCCGCGAGGTCGAAGCTGGTGAACTCGTCTGGCTCCGGCCACCCGGTACGCGCCTCCTCTGCACCTGGTGCACGGCCTGGAAGGCTGGCCGTGAACTTCGCGCCGCCGAACATACGCTTTCAAGCCTGTGTAAATCTTCAGCGCGCGAGCTTGTGGTCTCACGCTGAAAAACGCGTCCTGGCACCATCCGTCGCGGCCTACCACACTGCCATTAGCGGCCCGCCAATCCGGCTAATCAGTCTGGCTGTGAAAAATATAGACCGAAATCGAGTGTGGCGGCGCCATTAATTCACTTGTGTCTGTCCATTGAACCGGTCGGGAGACGCTTCGCTGACCGGTCAGGCGCCCATTCTTGCCGCCATCAAAACTCTGGCCGCGCAGTCGCAGGCCGTAAACCGAATTCATGGCCGGCGACCAAAGACGGTATTCAGTAATGGTTCTGGCACCGCGGGCATCAATTCTAACCAGACACTTCCGTTTCATATTTTTATTGATGATGACAACCCGCACGGTATGCTTGCCCGCCCGAACCGCCCAGATATTCACTTCACCTTCCCATTGTTGGCCTTGTTTTATATGGACATTTATTAGTTCCGATCGCCCGGCAATGGCGTTGGCAAACAGCAGCATTCCATAAAACATCGGCCGCACGCGCAGCGGCTGATGCCGCTTGAAATAGACCGGTCCATAGTAGCCGCCAAACTGGTCCAGCCCTTCGGATAGATGAATATTAACTCCCGTTAAACCGGCGTTGGCAATTTCAAAAAGTGTGTCGGTGCACCACAATGCCGATGCGAATGTATCGGATACGCCCAATTTCCCGCCGCCCCACGCCGAATTCATTTCCGTATACCGCACGGGAAGGTGATACACCGCGGCTGTTCGCATGATTGGCCCCACCAGACGCACAAACCCCTTTGCCGACGAATTCTTTAACAGATTCGGAATGCTCGCGAACTCCGGAGATTCAGGATTTTTCACAGGTGCGCCCAGCGCGTACCGGTGCAGGCCCACCACGTTGAGTTTCTGATGCAATCGTTTTATAAAATTCGGAATCTGTCGGTTCCAACCGCC
>JAJZEY010000594.1 GCA_021805585.1 Planctomycetota bacterium | reverse complement strand
CGGGAATTTGGGGATCTGAAAATCCGCCCGATGGAAGAACTTTCCGAAATCATCAGTCAGATGCATATCCGCATGGCGATGCTGACGGTGCCACAAGAGGCGGCGCAGGGTGTGGCGGACCGCCTGGTGGCGGCGGGAATCCGGGGAATATTGAATTTCGCGGCTGTGTCGTTAAATACGCCGGACGATATTTTCGTTCAGAGCGTGGATCTTGCACTGCAACTGGAGCAACTGTCATTTCGCATGAGCATGGGCACTCCAACCGAAAATCTTTCGCCACTGCCGGACGGGCTGCCGTAAGGGCCAGAGCAAAATTAAATCCGGGGATCGATCTTCACCGCGACTGCCGGCGCGATTGCCCGTGGCAACAGAACATCGACGCCGCCGACTGCGCTCTTTTGTGTGCGAGCTATGATGTAATCTTAGGTGTGTGAACCGGCGTTTCAGGATGAAAATCGTGGTGCCATTATCGCGGACGCTTATAGCTTAGTGGTCGCCGGTGGTTGGTCATTGTCTATTTGTCGCAAATACTGGAAGCTATAAATCCCGGCGGAATGCGAATCCGACCAGACGATGCGAATCGCGTAATTGCCAACAAGTTCCGCGTTAAGTGCGGTAATCGGACCATCGTAGGTGGTGGAAATAACCGGCAAAAGCTGTCTCCCCAGCAAATCACGTTCGCCCTGGCAGCCGGCACAGGGGCAAAGTCGGCGCAGTTGGCGAAGCGGATAAAGTGATTCGCGCCCGTCCGACCAGGCGATCGCAAGACTTTCCGACTTTTTTAATTTTATGGCGACGGGTTCCGCGGGCAAGGGTGATGAAGGGAAGGAAGAGGCCATAAGCGTAGAATCCTTTTTTAGCTTTTAAGCCACGAGCGGGCATTGCACATAAAATGCGGTGCGGGCGGTGCGGCGGCCCGCCGCCGGATAAAAAGAAATGTGCCATGATTTGGCCAGGCCGCAACAGTCCCGAAGGATCAAAACTTGCGGCAACAGCAATTCATGGCACACGGAAATTCCTGCGATGCGGGGAGGAATTATTTTACCTCATACTCTGCATCAATGACATCATCCGAACCTTTTTTGCCGGATGGACCCGCACCATTGCCGCCGGCACCGGGCTGCGTCTCGCCGGTCGGGCCGCCCGCGGCGGCATCACCCGGAGGGGTGCCGGCGGCGGCCGTAGCCTTGTAGATGGCTTCGCCAAGCTTCATGCGGGCGCGATTAAGGTTTTCCATGGCCTTTTCGATGGAGGCCTTGTCTTCGCCTTTCATGACTTCCTTGGCCTGGTTAAGCGCGGATTCAATATCGGACCGTTCCTGCGGACCGACTTTGTCACCATGTTCCTGAAGTTCGCGTTCCACCTGGAATACGACGGCTTCGGAACGGTTACGCAGATCGACCATTTCACGCCGGGCTTTGTCTTCGGCGGAATGGGCTTCGGCCTCTTTCTTCATACGTTCAATTTCATCCTTGGACAGGCCGCTGTGGCCTTTAATTTCCACCTTGTTTTCCTTGCTGGTGGCTTTGTCCTTGGCTTTGACATTCAGAATTCCATTGACATCAATATCAAAGGAAACTTCCACCTGCGGCACGCCGCGGGGCGCGGGAGGAATACCGGCAAGCTGGAATTTGCCCAGTGTGCGGTTGTCCTTGGCGAATTCGCGTTCACCCTGCAGGACATGAATTTCCACGCTGGTCTGGTTATCCGCCGCGGTGCTGAAAACTTCAGCCTTGCTGGTGGGAATGGTGGTGTTACGCGGAATAAGAACGGTCATCACGCCGCCGTAGGTTTCCACACCCAGTGAAAGTGGTGTGACATCCAGAACAAGAATGTCTTTGACCTCACCGGTGGTGATACCGCCCTGAACGGCTGCCCCCAGGGCCACGGCTTCATCGGGGTTGATGCTTTTGTTGCCTTCCTTGCCAAATATTTCCTTAACCAACTGTTGAACGCGCGGAATACGGGTGGAGCCACCCACGAGCAGAATTTCATTAATTTCTTTGGCTGAAAGTTTGGCATCTTCCAGCGCCTTGACCACGGGCTGACGGCAGCGTTCGGTGAGCGAATTGGTCAGAGATTCAAATTTGCTGCGGGTAACCGTAAGCTGCAGATGCTTGGGGCCGCTGGCATCGGCAGTAATAAAGGGCAGATTAATGGAAGTTTCCATGTTGCTGGAAAGTTCAATTTTGGCTTTTTCCGCGGCTTCCTTCAGACGCTGAAGCGCCATGGGATCTTTTCGGAGATCAATACCGTTTTGTTTGCGGAATTCTTCCGCGATGAAATCCACAAGAACCTGGTCGTAATCGTCGCCGCCAAGGTGGGTATCACCATTAATGGAAAGTACTTCAAAAACGCCGTCGCCGACATCCAGCACGGAAACGTCAAATGTTCCGCCGCCAAGGTCAAAGACGAAAATTTTTCCGCCCTTCTGCTTGTCCATTCCATAGGCCAGAGCGGCGGCGGTGGGTTCAGGCAGAACGCGTTTGACATTCAAGCCGGCAATTTCACCGGCCTCTTTGGTGGCAAGCCGCTGGGAGTCGTTGAAATAGGCCGGCACAGTAATGATGGCATCGGTGACGGTCTGGCCAAGATAATCTTCAGCGGTTTTTTTGAGGTCCTGCAAAATCATGGCGGAAACTTCCGGGGGCGTATAGGCCTTACCGCGGACTTCAACCTTCACAAGTTCCTCAGACCCGCCGACGACCTTGTAGGGGACGAGCTTTTCTTCGCCGGAAACTTCGGAATGACGACGTCCCATGAAGCGTTTGATTGAAAAGACCGTATTTTGCGGGTTGGTGACCTGCTGGTGCTTGGCAGGCAGGCCGACGAGCCGCTCACCTTTGTCAGTAAATCCAACGACAGATGGCGTGAGCCGCGCACCCTGGGCATTAATAAGCACTTTTGGCTGTGAGCCTTCCATGACGGCCACTACCGAGTTGGTGGTACCCAGATCGATTCCAATTACCTTACCCATAGATTCGTTCCTTTATGCGATTCTCGACCTCGTCCGTCAGACCGGGGAATAGCCCACCGGGCACCTGACCGCAACGCATTGTTCCGCGCGGCAATTAGCAAT
>JAJZEY010000048.1 GCA_021805585.1 Planctomycetota bacterium | reverse complement strand
CCCTGCCTCGCGGCAACGCGGTTACCTTCGACTACGGACCGGAACATCGGCCCGGAGGGAACTTACATCCCCCTGACTCAATACACTCTCCATCGCACGGGGGCGGGCGTCTCGCCCGACAATCGTCGTCGTCGTCGGCGGCGCAGGAATGACATGGCTTTCCTGCAGCAGACCCGTCCATCTATGCAATATTTTCCCTTCCGGATAAAAACGGGCAAACCCGTGTGTCGTCCGGGTCTGCCAATAAATCGGGCGTCAGGCCATTTTGGATTACATGAAGTGGCTTTGGCGTTAAAAAATGTGGGCTGTGACGACGAAAAACCGCACCACGCCAGAAAAAATGGCAGACCCGTGTCGTCCGCTTGTGGATAGACATCACGCCAAAGGCGCAGTAGATTACCAAGGGCGGACATGCGAGCCGGAGTCAATTCGGCGGCGGATGCCAATGTTGGTATACACATTCATAGCTTGCGGAGAATATTTATGGCCAAAATTAAGAGTCAGCGTTATGACCGGCGGGATGTAGTGAAAGCCGCTGCGGCGACCGCGGTCATGGCGATGATCGGGACCGTCGGTGAGAGTTCGGCATCGGCGGCGGCAATGGCCACACGAGTCGTCCGGGTGGAAGATCTTAATTTACGTCTGATGGTTGTGGGCTATGGACACCCGAACAAAAACAAAAGTATCGACGGCAATCCATTAAAAGCCGGAGGTACGATCTATCCACATGGAATTGGCGCACATGCGGAAAGTATATTTCGTATAAATTTAAACAAATCAGCCCAGCGCTTTACCGCCAAAGTGGCCGTGGATGATGAAGCGGCAAAGATAGGCGCTGTCATTTTTGAAGTGCTGGTGGATGGTAAAGTCAAAGCTCGCACGCCGGTAATGCGCGTGGGAGATCCGGCACGGACGATCAGCGTCAATTTGCGGGGGGCCAGAGAGTTGACGCTTTGGGTAAGGCCGGGCTTAAATGCAATCACGTGGGATCATGCCGACTGGCTGGATCCGGTTATTACCATGATGCCCGGATCTAAGTTTAAGCCGGTGGCAATGTCCGCATATCCGGGGTCCCATGATTATCCGCAAATAGCCGGCGGCGATCCGGAAACACCGGAATTCCATGGCCCGCGTGTAGTCGGCGCGACGCCGGGGCATGATTTTTTATTCAAGGTGCCATATACCGGAAATGCTCCGATAGCCGTTTCCGCAAAAGGATTACCAGCAGGCCTGACCATGGATAGCGATGGGTTAATAACGGGAAAATTTAGTCAGGCCGGGGAATATAAAGTCAGGCTTACCGCAACCAACAGCCTGGGCACCGCACATCGCACGCTGCGGCTGGTAGCCGGTGAAAACAAACTGGGTCTGACTCCACAGATGGGATGGAATTCATGGAATGCCTATGGCATGGACAATGACGCCAGACGCACCCGCGCCGCCGCCGATGCCATGGTGAAAAGTGGTTTAGCGGCCAAGGGGTTTAATTACATCAATATTGATGACGGCTGGCAGAATGGCCGCACTGCGGATGGCGAAATTAAGACCACCGATAAATTCGGTGATATGAAAAAGATTGTGGACTACGTGCACAGCAAAGGCCTGCGGTTTGGCCTGTATTCATCGCCCGGCCCGACCACCTGCGGCGGCCACACCGCCAGTTTTGGCCACGTATCACAGGACGCCAACACCTACGCCCGCTGGGGGGTGGATTATCTGAAATATGACTGGTGCAGCTACGGCAATGAAGTTCCGAAACATCCCGACCTGGAACAATACATCAAGCCCTATCGCGAAATGGGCGAGGCGTTGCGAAGATCCGGACGCGATATATTCTTCAGCCTGTGCCAATATGGGATGGGACACGTCTGGACATGGGCGGGCAAATCTCCGGTATGGGGCAATAGCTATCGGATCAGTGGTGACATAAACGACTCTTGGGGGTCGATGATCAGTAACGGCTTTGGCAGCGACGGCATGTTATTTCCGTTCGCCGGGCCGGGGCATTGGAATGATCCGGACATGCTGGTCGTGGGCTGGGGATATTTTGAAGACGGCCCGCTGCATTGGACCAAGCTTACGCCGCATGAACAGCTTACGCATATAACCCTGTGGTGCATGCTGGCAGCGCCCCTGCTTCTGGGTTGTGATCTTGAAAAGCTTAATAAATTCACGACCGACCTGATGACCAATACTGAAGTTCTGGCGGTCAACCAGGATGAACTGGGCATGCAGGCGCAGCGTGTGGACCGGCAGGGATCGCTGGAAGTGTGGGCACGTCCCTTGTGGGATGGCACAGTTGCCGTGGCGATATTTAACCTTGGATTAACACCGGGAAGCGTTCATATTCCATCTTGGGATATCGTCGATCCGGTGATGCGTCGCGGCGGCAAGTCCATGAATGGCAAGCAACGGTTGCGGGATTTGTGGCAGCGGAAAGACTTGGGAACAAAATCCACCTTCCGGGCAACCATTCCCGCGCATAGCGCCATCATGCTTAAGGTTGGTACGCCAACAGCAATTGATGACTGATGGAAAGCTATCGCAAATGACGGGCGTCTTCAGTATTGGCGTTGCCACGGATTGACCGTCATTAAAGATGGAAAGGCTGCAATGCTTTTGATCGGGAGCGCTGCATTGAATTCAGCCCCCGGATTCACTGAAAAAGGCCCTGGCCAATGCGGCAGGCGGCCCGGACAATGCAGGGTGGCAAAAAGCTACACATATATCCCGTACGAATCGGCAGCGAACGCCTGACGCTTCAGCGACCAACCCGCAAAACAGGCGTGGATCGGTGCGTGGCCAGCCCGGCCGTCCGCACCCGATTATCTGCTTAAAAAAAGGTTCCGCATGGCCGCGGGCCGGCCTTGCGGGAATCAGTGGTTATTGACCGTAATTCGGCCGTGGGTGATAGGCGAACCAATACTTCCCGGGCGCAACGGTAAGCGTTGTGTGGGGATCAGGCTGTTTGAATGCCGTCATTTTGATGACTCCGGGCGTTTTGTGCGTCAGAAGCCGGCCGTTGCATAAAATCGGGCCATTTCCGGTGCCGGGAAGTGTAATGACACCGGATGCCGCCGGAGGAATAGATATATTCAGCCATATAGATTTCTTATGCCATTGCCATTTGCAGGCAACGTTTCCGAAATGGCTTTTATATGTGGCCGACGCCCAGGGTAGCGCGCGCACCGGATGCGGTGAAATAAGGATCGTACGAAAGCCTGGATTCCCGGAGTCCGGCTTGATGCCCGCAAGGTCGTTGTACATCCAGCCAAGAATATCGCCAAACATGATATGGTTATGCGATCCGCCCCCGTCCCATTCCTCCCACAGGGTTGTGGCCCCGCGCGTAAACCAAAGGCCGTAACTGGGATAGGTCGTTTGCGTGGCGATACGATAAGCCAATGCGGTATGACCAAAGCGTGATAACACGCGAAACAGACATCGATCGCCAAGCAGGCCAACCGAAAGATGGTCATTTTTAGCGTGCACATCCGCGACAAGTTTGTCCGCCGCCGCGATCCGCCGCCGGGCGGGTACCAGGCCAAAATACAAAGGCATGGCCTGGGCGGTCTGACCACCATTTTCATACACGCCGCGGCCTTTGTAATACATTGCGTTAAATGCGCGGCGTATCCGTGTCGCATGGGCCACAAACGTCCGCTGATCGGCCTTTTTACCGAGAATTGCCGCCATGCGCGCCAGCAACACGGCATCGCGATAAACCAGACAGGTACGCACAAAACGAATATCGGGACGCCTGCCCGCGGAAACCCAATCGCCGATTTCCCATCCGCCCCCGGCGGCGATTCCGCCGGGGCAGTGGCGCAGCATATAAGTAAAGAACCGTTTAATTCCATTGTAATGTGCGCGAATTATTTCACCATTGCCGGTGTATACATAGTCAAACCAGGCGACCTGTTCATAGGCGGATTCCCAGTCGGGGTGAAACTCGGTTGTTTGCCAGCCCGGACTTGGAATGATCAAGGCCAGATTGCCGTTGGCGGATTGCTGACGCGCAAAATCATTGAGCCACTTGGCATACGCCGGCGTGTTGTTATAGGTAAACAGGCCGGTGGCCGCGGCCACCCAGGCATCCGCGGTCCAGCCATTTTTTTCACGCGTGGGACAGTCGGTCGGATAACCGACGAAATTGCTCTGATAACTGTATCGGGCGGCACGTGCAATGGCATTAAGCAGCGGATTACCACAGGCAAAGTTGCCGGTGCGGGCCATGGGCGTGTGAATAAAGTCGGCATGAATGGCCAGAATATCGCGTCTGGACTGGACACCATATATTTGCACATATTGAAAGCCGTTGTAGGCGAATTCAGGATGATAGGTAAACGGCCTGTTATTTGCGGGAATATAGGTGTCTGTTTGAAATGAACCGGACAAGGCAAATGGATTAATGGAAGAGCGATTGATGGTTCCATTTGCATAAAGCTGCTCGCCATAGCGAATGACCACAGGCACGCCGGCACGGCCGCGCGCCGTCAGCGTGACCCAGCCGGACATGTTCTGGGGAAACTTCACGACATAAATATGCCGCAGCGGCTCGGTAATTGTCAGCGGGTTGAAACGACGCAGCACGCGGCAGGAAGGCATAAGCTGCGCGGTCAGCGGTCCGGAAGGAATCGCTTTAACAGGCTGGGCGTGGTGTGGAAATTGGCGGTCCGCCACCGCCGGATTATTCCACCCCTTGGGCTGTTGTGCGGCATCGTACACTTCGCCGGCGTAAACATTGTCAGCCAGCCAGGGGCCACCGGCGGCGCGCCAGTCGGGGCCGGTGCTGATCCAGCGTGTTTTGTGTGCCGATTTGAGTTGCACATTCAACAGGAATCGCGGCCAATGCCGCCAGGGGGCATTTTGCCAACCCCAGACATTTTTTTCAATGACGTTATACCAGCCGTTGCCTAATGCCACCGTCATGACATTGGGCTGTCCCTTATGCAGCAGATCGCTGACATCAAACGCCTGATAGGGTGACGCCTTGGAATAGTTGTAATTGGTATCCTCTATTTCACCCGATCCGACTTTTTTTCCATTGATCCGCACGACCCAATAGCCGAGGCCGGCCATAAAAAGGCAGGCTCGCCGCAGATGCGCCGGTGCCACAAATACGTGGCGGAAAATCGGGCTTGGGCGGTTTTGCAGCCATTGCGGGTGCAGGGCGGGGATGGGAATAGAGCCTAATGCCGCGATACGTCCCCACGGCCCGGCCCCCCATGGCTTTACGATTATTGCCGGCGTTGCCGCTAATAATTGGCTCGCCCAGCCTGCCGACGTTTGTAATTTTACCGCCTGCCACCGGGTGTCTGTAACAATTCGCCGGTCGTATCCGCCAGCACCCAGAATATTGATAGCCGCCAGCACGCCAGCCGGATTGCCGGTCTTTCCGCCATTTTGCAGCAAAACCGTTACCACGTTCCGGCCCGGATGCAGATATTTGCCAACAAATTTCACCACCGGTTTACGCCAATGGGCACTGAAGGTCGCAAACAGCGAATGGCCATTGATGGAAATTTTGCAATAATCATCCGCGGCTATCAGCATGTCGGCGTGAAGAATGGCGCTGCCCGCGGGAAGCGTAAACGCGCGTTGCAGCAGATAAAGGCCCGGTGCCGCCAGCAATGGGTGCGGCATTTTGGAAAGAATCCAATTCGCGCCAATCAGAGTTGGAAGTCCGTAGTACGCATTGACGGGCGCTTTATAAAAGCCATTTGCGGCTTTTGGCCGATAAGTAATCCATTGGCCGCGCCAATCGCTTTTACGCAGCGGTCCGGTCCGCCAGCTTGCCGGTTTGCTCCAGCCTGATTTCCAGCCATCGGTTCCCCAGACGCGCAGGTGCCAATAATATGTTGTGAAGGGGCGCAGGACCGGGCCACCGAAGCGCGGTGGAAAATCCGGATTCAACCGCGTTTTTCCCGAATTCCAAAGCAGTTTGTGATCCACCAGAAGATGGGTACGGGAATCGGCCACCTGAATCTGATAATCACGTTGGGCCAGCAGTGCGTTCAACCGCGGCGCGGTCCAGGTGAATAATGGCTGATTATTTTGTACGCCCAGTGGATTTCTGACCAAGTCGCATCGCAGCCGCCGGGGTGCACGGGCTGCCAATGCATGATCAGAAGGCACTTGCGATTTAAGCGCGGCACCAGGGGCGATTGGGGCCGGCAATTGCGATGCCGCGGTCCGGGCGATTGAAGCAAAAGAGGACATGAAACAAGCCGCTGCCATAACCAGCAGCCCGCAGCATGTCGAACGCCGCATCCGATTCACAACAACAAAATCAGCCATGAGAATCCATCGCTCCATAAAACCGCCATCCGCTTGACATAACGCGGACCGGTGCGCACAACCTCTTGCCGGACGGCACAGGTCCCCGCCACGATATGGCATTTGGGAAAAGTCCACAACAAAATCACGGCCGAAATCAGGCCCAAGATTGTGGCTGATCTACGCGCAATGTTTCGGCGATAACCAGGCAGACGCATGAAAACGCGACCGTAACGCCGAGGCAGCGCCGCCAAAGGCGAAAAAGTGTCGGACCATAGAGCTAAATTCGCAGGGGCTATCCGGCGGTTGCGGCCGGGGCGGGCGCATTTTTATGATTGGAGCCAACCCGGCAATTCCACGGCTTTTTTGGAAAAGATCAGAAGCGAAGCGTGTGGTCTGGAGTCGGGCTTCCGCGCAGGTAGCCGGCCACCATTGCGTGGTAGGTTTGTGCGACGCTTGGGAGTTCGGCCAGACCAAGTTCGGTCCGCGCGGTAAGTACGGATTTTTCATCCGGGCCTTCAATTTCCACAAACGAACCGAAATGGGGAAGCTCATCAAGTTCCACCCGGCAGCCATTAAATTCCCAGGACTCGCGACGTTTTTCAAAGCCGCCGGTGCGAATGAAGCCCAGGGCGAAAAGAAAACCGCTCGCCAGATTGGCGGGCCGCGCGGCAAGGTCAATGGAGGGGCGGTTGTGCAACAAGCCCGGCTGCAATGGCCCTTTCCAGGTAAGCAGCGCCTCATCGGCGGAGGTGCCACCCCGTCGCAAGGTACGAATGCGCAGGCCGCTGTCGGCTGTGCGAAGGGAATTGTTCGGGCGGTCAAAAAATTCGTTTAACTCCTCCACCGTTTCCAGAAATCGGGCACCAGCCTGTTTTAACGATTGGCGCACCGCGGCCAGATCAGTCGCGCGAAGTTTTATTTCTATTTCCCGCGGTGCGGTACCATTGGCACCCCCAGGATCGGTGGCGGAAGCATTTGTCATATCTACTTAGTTCCAACAATAAGCCGGCCGATCGCGGCGGAGGCGGCTTTACCGGAAAAGCGCCAGGCTGACCGTCTGGCCGTGAATAAAATTACGCCCTCCCACCGGGCCAAGTTCCCCCGCACAAAAAAAGCCGGCCACGGGAATTGGTCCCAGCACTTCATGCAGCGTTTGAATATCGTGTCCGGGCTGGTTAAACAGGCGCGTGCCGCGGCCATTGCAACTGAACATCAGCGCTCCACCGGGCGGCGGGCCCAGCTGCATCTGGCCTTCTAAAAGAAGGCGCAAGTCTTCTTCGGCGGTGCGGGCATCCTGCAGGTGAAATTGAATAATCTGGCCGCTTTGAACGATATCGCCAATCAGCAATCCGCTGCTGGGCCGATGCACGCCCAGAATGTTGCGAACCAGAAAATCTCCCGGCCCGAAATTTCCTTTGCGTTCATCAATCACGCGCCCCACCTGCACGCTGCGCTGTTCCACGAGGTCGCGATCTTTCACCGGCAGCTCCTGAATAATGCCGCGCAGTACGGATATAGCCGGTTCATCATCCAGCAGTTCGATCACATTGTCGTGGCCGCGACTGACAACCAGGCTGCGGCCAATTGGCCGACACCCCTGTGACACCACGCAATCCACCGTCACCGGCCCGGAAAGTGACACGCCAATAAGGCCGGAACTGAACACCGCGTCGTTAATCATTAAGCGGGTCTGGCCAGGCTCGGAAATTCCGCTGGCCATGCCGCCAATAACCGGCGCACCCGGAAATTCCCGCGTGCAGGCGTCCAGCAGTTGAACCACCGGCGCGGTAAACGGGTCTCCGAACATGATAAAAAGCCGCAGGTCCGGTCCGGCATCCAGACGGGCGCGAAGCGTGCGGGATTCACCAAGCAATTCGGGCCATTCCTCATCCGCAAGATGAAAATGATCAATGGTAACGCCGGGCAGCGACTGAGCGAAGGCGGCAACCGCCAAGCCGCGTTCAATTTCCGCGTTGTTTCCCAGCACACTTTCCGCCGTGACGCACAGCATGGCCCGCGCAGCGGTGCGGGAACGGATGCCGGCGGCAATGTCAGTAAATTGCGGAAGTAGCCGGGCGGAAATAAACAGCAGCAGCAGGTCTATCGGCCGGTTGTTCATACCCGCTAAAATTTGCGCGGAAACGTCATTTATAATTGAATCGCCAGCATCACCGTTACTAAGTGCGGATGCCATTTGCATACATTGAACTCCGGCGACCCATGCTGGCACATTCACCAATCCGCACAGGCTTACAGCTGATTATATACAGGAGTTGGCAATTGGCGACCTGTTTATCCAAAAAAGTGAATTTCCCGTGTGCCCGTTTTTATCGGGAAAATCGTGAGTGCTCTGTCGCGCCTGCAAATGCAGGATTGATTGGCTTGCCAAGGTCATCAGGTGGACGGACACTGTGGCTGATTCAATTGTCGGGCGAAACGCCCAACCCCCATTTTGGCTGCCCCCCATGCGTTGCCGCGGCAACGCGGATCAGGAGATAGTGGAACAGGTGAAAGCGGAGCGGTTGGCAGGCCAATTTGCCAGCCGGGCCAAAAAGGACCGCCGAATTGCGGCCTGGTGCCCTGTTACGCCGAGGCCCGAACTATCCACCTATGCAATATTTCCCCTTCCGGATAAAAATGGGCAGACCCTGAATTTCCATTTGAAATTTATTGGGGCATTGCGGGACACGAAGTACCTGGCCGCACGCCGCCAGGGTGCGAATATGGAGACTCACACTGAAATTTAAGATATGGCTATTATTGGCCATGGTAGGTTGAAAGGGGACGGTGACCGGCTAGAAAGCGCCGAATAGCGTCCGGATAGGCGAGACACTCTTCAGCGAAAACCCGCGCCGCCAGGATTTGTGGTGAGTCACCGGGCAGCACCGGGCAGGTTCTCTGCAATATAACCGGCCCATGGTCGTATTCGTTGTCCGCAAAGTGCACCGTGCAACCGCTTTGTGTTTCACCCGCGGCGATCACGGCTTCATGCACTTTCAATCCGTGCATGCCGCGGCCACCGAACTTGGGCAACAGGGCCGGATGAATATTGAGCACGCGCCCGGCGTAATGGGGCGGGATTCGCCAAAGACTAAGAAAGCCGGCCATACAAACAATATCGGGCCGCCACGTGTCCAGGGTGGCAGTCAGGCGTTCGGAAAAGCGGTCCACATCGGGATAGGCCTTGCGTTCAACAATTTCCACGGGCAGGCCAAGGTCACGCGCCCGATCCAGACCGGCCACCGCGCTGCGCGAACTGATAACACCGGCAATGCCTGCTCTAATCGCGCCGCTATCAATTTGCCGAGCCAGATTTACCAATGTGGCTCCCGAACCGGAAATTAATACGGCAATCGAAGCAGTCCAGTGCGGGCTATCCCCGGCAACGCTGCGTGTATTCATGGCATGTCCTTATCGGAATCAGGTTTTGGCAACCCCGTGATTTCGGCCAGGCCACGCGCCCGGCGCGCCATGCCAAAAAGGGCCGCCCCACCGAAAACCAAAATAGCCAGCAGCACCGCGATTTTCGGTCTTAGGGCATTCGGGCCGCCAACCAGGGCGGCCATGGCCGGCCCGATGACAGTGCCCGCACCGATAACCGCTTCGTGAATTCCGGCATTCTGGCCGGAGCCATGACTCAGGTGCATGGAATAATAAAGCGAACCGCTGTAAAGCATAGCCCAGGTAAGGCCGAGGAATATTTGCGTGCACACCAGCATGGTCGCATTTGGGGACAAAAGCACACCCGCCGTTCCGATCACCATCGTGCAGAAGAAAATCAGCATCCAACTGACTTTGTAATGCCAACCGGTCCAGAAGCTGGCAAACAGGAAGCCGATCAGCCGCGTCAGCGACGCAACCGACCCCACCGCGGTGGCGATGGCGGGCGATACAATTCCGGCGTTTTGTGTTAAAACCGGCATAAACGGGCCGAGGGTATTGGCGGATACGAAAGAAAGCGCGTTGGAAAGCCACGCCATCCACAGGAGTGTTCTGGATTTCCCGCTGGCACGAATGGCATTGCTGCGAGCCTGTTCGGCGGGGTCATCTTCCACATGTTGCGTGCCGATCATGGATTGCGGAATTGCGACCAGCAGAATAATCAGCAGTGCGACAATTTGCCCCACAGCGCAAAGTATAAAGACGCCCTTCCAGGAAACCAGTGCGGAAATCGCGCCCGTCAGGGATGAACCCAGAAAGCAGGTACTCGACCAGACCAGATTATAACAGGTTATGCGCGTGGTTAATTTCATTTTGCCGGGGCTGCGCGTCAGCACGGATTCCACCGACGGCCACATGGGCGTGACAATCAGATTGGTCATGACAACTTCCACAAACAGCAATGCCACGCTTTGGTGAACCACCGCCGCATAACCAATCAGAAAAGTCGGCACGGTCAGCAGGCCCGCCGTCAGAAAGACGCGCCGCTGACCGAAGCGGTCCGCCAGACGACCACCAATAATGGATGAGAATATATATACGAATCCGCCCATTGCGCACATCCATAACATGCGCACCAGCGGCGTGCCAAGATGATAGCGGGCGTAGTACCAGACCGTATTGCCGGCCAGCGCCGCAGAAAAAGAGGCAACGGCGTGCGCGGCATACCACGGCGCAAGCGTGCGCCGGTCGCGAAGTGTCGCAGGCGAAGCGGGAACAGGGGCAAGCGGTGCCGCGGTCATGGAAATATCCCTCTTTGTTGATAGCTGCGGGAAATATGTTCCAGTGCAACGCAAAAAGCCGCCGTGCACATGTCCGTTTCCAGGGAATGCGCGGTTAAGCGCACGCGCCGGGCCGCCAGTGTGATGGTTTTGCGAAGCTGTTCGTCCACCCGGCGTTCATCCCAGTGCACGCCGGTCTTGTTTTGCACCCATTCCAGATAGCTGACCGTTACGCCGCCGGCGTTGCACAAAATTGCCGGCAACAGCGTGATATTACGCCGCCGGAGAATGGCGGCGGCGGCCAAGGTGGTCGGACCGTTGCCGCCTTCGGCCACAATGCGGCAATTCAGCCATTCGGCAACCTGGTGATCGACCATGCGTTCAAGGGCGGCGGGAATAAATACATCCACCGGTGTGCGGTAAAATTCTTCGGGCGAAAGCTGCCGCACGCCGGGGGCCACAAAGCCGGCAATTGAACCGTGTCGCGATACGTGGTCGCGCAGCTGCGCGACGGGCAGTCCCGCATCCGCGCCCAGCGCCCCGGCATGATCCATGACGGCCCGAATGGTGGCACCGGCACCGGCGAGTATGGTTGCGGCATAACCGGCCACATTTCCAAAGCCAAGCAGACTAACGGTCATTTGATTCGTTTTAATTTTAAATTCGGGCAACAATTCCATCAATACATGACAAAGTCCCTGGCCGGTCGCTTTTTCGCGGCCTTCGCTGCCGCCACAGGCTATGGACTTTCCGGTGACCACATGGCGCATGGCCTGACCGTTCTGACCATGGGTATTCAGATAGGTATCCATCATCCAGTCCATGACCTGGGCATTTGTGCCCACGTCCGGCGCGGGAATATCCATTTCCGGACCGATATTGGCACCCAGGGCCGCGGTAAACCGGCGGGTGATGCGCATCAATGCACCCGTGCTCACACCGCGTGGGTCTATGCGCACGCCGCCTTTGGCGCCCCCAAAAGGCAAGCGCATCAGGGCGCATTTCATGGTCATCCACAGAGCCAGCGCCTTGACATCGTCCAGGGAAAGTTCCGGATGATAGCGAATCCCCCCCTTGTACGGGCCTAAAATATTGTTGTGCTGGATACGATAACCCTTGAAGATGCGATAGCGACCATCATCCAGGCGCACGGGAAAATGCACAATAATTTCATTTTTAGGCTGACTGAGTATCGCCTGTACATATTCCGGAACGCCGGAAATGGCGCTGGCGGTATTCACATTTTCCACCGCCATGGCAAACAGGGAATTCGGATCCTGCGGGGCAAGCGGCTCGGCACCGGGCAAGGGCGGGGACGAGACTTCCTTTGGCATTATCAGATTCTCCGCCAGATGGTTCGGCCAATTATTTTGGCACCGGACCGGGTAAAAAGGCGATGATTCCGGTCCGACGGAAAGTGATGATACCAGATTTTTATCGGGGGATAAAACCAACCCTTTTTACAGCCGGCCAAGGGTCTGGCAATATTTGCCGCGTACCAATAGTTTTCACGTTCCTGGGCGACGTTTTGGCGGCGAGAGGGGCATTTTCTGTTGTCCGATTCGGATGCGACGCCACAAAAATTGGCAGACCCCCAGCCAACAGGGAACGGCTTGGTGGCATAGAACGTGAGATACCCGCCGCACGCGCCGCCGTAAATTGTGTCAAGCCCGTAAGATTGGGATGGGTGGAGGGTCGGGGGGGTAACCCGATTCGAGTTAATGGATGACACTATTGGCGGGTCGGCTTCGTAAGGCACGGATGGGGCGCTATTGAATGTACTCAGCGTATTGAGTAAAATTACTCAATGTATTGAGTAAATGGATTATGGATTATATTCGCCATTACGCTGATGATCTGGTCCGCCGCCTGGCGGAGCCGCGCCGGTTCGTTCAGGTTGTCACCGGTCCTCGGCAGGTGGGGAAAACGACGCTGGTACAACAGGTTATTGAACGCACCGACCTGCCTGCCCGCTTTGCCAGTGCCGACGAGCCGACGCTGCGGGGCGGCGATGGGATTGAACAAGAATGGGAAGCTGCGCACGTTATGATCACGACGGCGCGTCACAAGGGTGT
>JAJZEY010000557.1 GCA_021805585.1 Planctomycetota bacterium | reverse complement strand
CGCCCTCCGGCCTGGTTCTAAAATCGTGAGGTCCCGGTGCCGCGTTGATTTATGCCAAGCCCCGGGCCGATGACCAGAAAAGCGCTGGTAGAATGGTGCATCGCAACAAGGCCGATATTTCCTGCCGCCGCAGGGAAGTCAGTTGGACCGCCGCGCGGGGCGCGTCATTTGCAGCAGGCCGTTGGGTTCCGACCGGTCATCGTCGGCTGGGGATCCAGTTCGCGCAAATGCGGCCGACTCCGTGGTCATCAGGTCGGCCGGCGACATGCGTCGATGGACGCGGGCAATATTTGCGCTTAAACGCCATTGTACAGTTAATGACGGCAAGAATTGTCAGGGCGCGTCGGGATGGTCTTTCAGGGTTTTGGTTTTTGGAGAAGCGCACCGATGGTCAATCATAATAGCCGACACCCCACGAATTCCGCCCCGTATAACCGACGCGATTTTCTGGCGTTGGCAACCGCCGTTGCAGCCGTGACACCCGGTATCGATCGTACCTTGGCGGGCAATACGGCGGCATCTTCGCAGCGATCGGCGGGACTTTCGCTGGATCTGAACGGCCATAGCTGGACGATGCAACAGAAGGGAAAGCCAGCGATTTTGCCCGCACACGTGCCAGGCAGCCAATACGCCGACCTGTTGAATAACGGAAAAATTCCGGATCCCGATTTCCGGGATCAGAATAGTGATGTTCAGTGGGTGGCAAGAGCCACGTGGATTTATCAACGAACGTTTCATGTCGGGCCGGATTTGCTCGCGAAAAAACATGTTCAACTCGTTTGCCACGGTCTGGATACACTTGCCAGCGTGCGGGTTAACGGAGTGTTGATCGGCAATGCCGACAATATGTATCGAATCTGGCGATTCAATGTGAAAGGAATTGTCCATGCCGGGGAAAACAGAATCGTGATCGAATTTGCTCCGACCGGCCCCTATGCGGCGGCGCGGGCTGATGCGTATAAGGCCACACATGGGCTGATGCTTAAGGCGACGCAAAGCTGGGTGCGCAAGGCCCCCTATATGTGGGGTTGGGACTGGTGTCGGCCCCTGTTGACGTGCGGAATCTGGAAGCCCATTGAACTGGTCGGTTTTGATTGTCGAATCGCCGACGTCATGGTGAAGCAGGCGATACCTGATCGGGCCACAGCCAAGCTTACAATCGGTATTGCAACAGAGGGGGATTCCAACGCCGGACTCCACGCGAAGGTGACGGTCTTTTTGAGGGGAACGCGGATAACCACGGGCCGCACGGCCATCATCCGGCGGCAAGGCAAACTGATTCTGGACATCCATGCGCCCGAATTATGGTGGCCCAACGGCATGGGATCGCAGCCGCTTTATACCATTGAAATCGAATTGCGGGATTCGGGAAAAACCACCCTTGACCGCGTGCAACGTCGCATCGGGTTAAGAACCATAGCGTTCATTAACCAGGCGGCAAACAGTTCAGGCCATCTGGCAGTCAATGGAGTTCCATTTTTTTCCAAAGGGGCGAATTGGATACCCGCAGATAATCTTCCATCGCGGGTAACGCCGGAAATTCTACGACGCTTCGTACAGGACGCCCGCGACAGCCACTTCAATGTACTGCGATTCTGGGGAGGCGGATATTATGAACCCCAAGCGCTATTCGATGCCTGTGATGAAATGGGGATTATGGTATTGTTTGAGTTCAAGTTCGCCAATCATTTTTATCCGGTATTTGACAAACCCTGGATGGATAATGTCCGACGCGAAGTTCAGGAACAGGTTCGTCTGAATCGGCATCACCCGTGCATTGCGCTTTGGAGCGGCAACAACGAAATATTCTGGTTTAAGGGTTTCAATCTTCTTTTTCGCACGACAATTGGCGGAATTGTACGTCGTGAATTACCCGGCGCTAATTATGAATCGGGCAGTGGCGACCCGGGCGACGATCACGATCTTCATTACTGGGGAGCATGGCATGTCGTGCATCCGCACACAGGGTTTGCCGCCAAAGATGGATTTATTTCCGAATTCGGCATGCAGTCGTTCCCCCCGCCAATGACCGTTAACGCATATACTTCTCCATCGGATCGTGAAAGTATTTACAGCAAAGTTATGGTGTATCATGAACGCTCATGGGGACGCGCGGGTATTGACAGCATGATGCAATATGTCAATCGCTATTTCGGACCCGTGCCGCGCGATTTTGAATCGGCGCTCTGGTTGACCCAGATCATGCAGGCCTACGTGGTCGGATACGGAGTGGAACACTGGCGGCGATCCATGCCCCGCAGCATGGCCAGCCTGATTTGGCAGATGAACGACAGTTGGCCAGGCCCAACCTGGTCTATGATCGACTGCTATCATCGATGGAAGGCAATGATGTATGCGGCCAGGCGATTCTTTTCACCTATCCTCGTGAGTGGTAAAGCCGATGACAGAACCGGTGCAATGGATTTATGGGTGACCAGTGACCTGATGGAACCGGTGGACGGTCAACTTGCGTGGCACACAAGTAATCTGGATGGTGAAGTTCTAGACCGGGGAGACATGGCTATTTCCATTTCCCCACGGGAAAGTCGCTTATGCCACCAATTGAATTATTCAGCGCTGCCGAGTCAAACGAAAATGAATAATCTCCTGACTTGGACATCGGTGCGGTTGCATGGGAAGATTGTTTCGGAAAATTGCAGCTTTTTTGTTGCACCAAAAGAGCTTTCATTACGCGATCCGGGTTTATCCATCAGAGAGGTGGCTTTAGCCGATGGATTTCGCGTCACAATAAAAACACGCAAACCCGCTTTATGGTTGTGGGTGTCTCTGAAAGACTGCGATGCGGAATATTCAGACAATTTTGTTCATCTGGCCGCTCGACAGACGGTGGTGATACAGGTCCGGCCCGCTAAACGATTGACCTCGCACGAATTTCGATCGCGCTTACAGGTTCGTTCGTTGCGGGATATCACCACCGCAAGCGGTTGATTCATGCGCGGTATAGGGATATTGGCACGGACAGCGATTATGGTTGGCGTTAATAAGGATAGTTGGTATGGCATCCATTAACCGAAGACAATTGCTGTCACGCGGACTGGGCACGGCGGCAGGCGTGTTTGCAGGCACCACCATTGCAACCGGTTCAGTGACAATCCCGGAAGACCGGCATCTTGTACAACCCGCAACCGGAATGTTCGGCATCCATGTGGTAGATGCCCAAACCGGGCGCGGCATTCCACTGGTTGAATTGCGCACGGTCAACCAGGTGCGGTATGTGACCGACAGTGCCGGCTACGCGGCAATCGCGGATCCGGGCCTCATGAATCGCCATGTTTATTTTTCCGTTTCCAGTCCCGGCTACACGTTTCCCAAAGATAGCTTTGGTTATAGCGGTGTCGGGCTGGAAGTAAAGCCTGATTCGATTGCAGGCATTTCCATGGGGCGTCAAAATATTGCGCAGCGGATTTACCGCATGACCGGAGAGGGTATTTATACCGACAGCGTGCGCCTGGGAATCAAGCCACCGATTGATGAGCCGTTGCTTAACGGACAGGTGATGGGGCAAGATTCATGCCTGGCAACGGTTTACACCGGACGGATTTTCTGGATATGGGGTGATACGGCCCGCCCCGGATACCCGCTGGGTAATTTCCGGACATCCGGTGCCGTGTCGGATCTTCCCGGCCACGGGGGACTGAATCCGGATATCGGCGTTAACCTTCGGTACTTTACCGATTCGTCCGGCTTTTGCCGGGCCATGTGCCCGTTGCCCGACGAGCCGGGCGGCGTGGTGTGGCTGGATGGGCTGACCACGGTTGGCGACCGACAAGGAACCGAGCAACTTACCGCCCGGTATTCCCGGCGCCAGGGAATGGGAAAAATATATGAGCAAGGCCTGGCGGTCTGGAATCGGAAAGCCGGCGTATTTGAAAAATATCATGTGTATCCGCCGGCGGAACAGTGGCGGTTTCCCATCGGGCATCCGGCCGTTTACCGGGAAAAGGGGCGCGAATACCGACTGTTTTCACCGCAATTTCCGACGGTTCGCGCAACCGCTTCGCTGGGTGGTTTAACAGACAGCAGTGAATATGAAGCCTTTACCTGTCTGGCTGCGGGTACCGGGTATGCGGGGAGCAAATCCAGCGTGGAACGAAATAAGACGGGCAAGGTGGTATGGGCGTGGAAACGGCATACGCCGCCGCTGAATTCCGCCGACGAGCGGGAATTAATTTCGTCAGGCCTTCTGCAACCGGATGAAGCGCATTTTCAACTGGTGGATGCCCTGGGACATAAGCCGATTACAATTCAGAATGGCTCTTTTTTCTGGAACAGGTTTTTGCAGCGCTGGATCATGATCGGTGTGCAGCACGGTGGGGATTCGGTCCTTGGGGAAATCTGGTTGGCCGGCGCGACCCAGCCGACCGGCCCGTGGAGGCAGGCGCATAAGATTGCGACGCATCCGGATTATTCGTTTTACAATCCGACTCAGAATCCGTTTTTTGATCAGGAAAACGGACGGGTTATTTATTTTCAGGGGACCTATTCGGCAACCTTTTCCGGCAATTCGCATCCGACGCCGCGCTATGATTACAATCAGTTGATGTACCGCCTGGATTTATCGGATTCCCGGCTGCGGCTGGAATAATAGCGTGGCGATCCGCGTACGGAGTGGCGGATTCCAATGGAACGGTTTATTTTCCGCGGAGGCGTTTGGCACGCAGCTTTCGCTTTTGATCAGGTGACAGGCGGTGCGACTTGCCCGGACTTGCATCCCCCATGGAACCCATGCCGGTCATGCCCGGAATGCCGCCATCGCCCATGCCGCGCATCATGGCCATGCGCTGGCCGGTGGACATGGTGCTTAATTTACGTGCCACGGACCGCGCCGTCATGAAGCCCTTAATTAGCCGTGAAACATCCTGCGGGTCGGTGCCGGAACCGGCGGCGATACGGCGGCGGCGCGAACCATCGATATTATCCGGCAATTCCCGCTCGCGGCGGGTCATGCTTTGAATAATGGCTTCCGTGCGGTCGAGTTCCTCTTCGGGCAGATCGACATCCTTCAGGGCGGACCCGACACCGGGGAGCAAACCGAGCAATTGCTTCATGGGTCCCATTTTCCGGAAGGAACGCATCTGTCCCAGAAAATCATCAAGGGTGAAAGTCGCCTTGGAGATTTTCTCCTGCATTTTGGCCGCTTCCTGGGCATCAAACTGCTGCTGGGCTTTTTCCACAAGAGTCAGCACATCGCCCATACCAAGCATGCGTTGGGCAATGCGGTCTGGATGGAATTCCTCAAGCATGTTCAGTTTTTCGCCCACGCCCAGAAATTTAATCGGCTTACCCGTGATGGCTTTCACGCTAAGGGCCGCGCCGCCGCGGGTGTCGGAATCGAACTTGGTCAGGATCACCCCGTCAAGCTCAAGCTGTGTGTTAAAAGCCCGCGCGGAAATGACCGCGTCCTGGCCGACCATGGCATCGACCACCAGAAAAATCTGGTGGGGTTTGACCGAAAGACTAATCTGGCGAAGTTCGCCCATCAGGGCGTCATCAATATGCAGGCGGCCGGCGGTATCCAGAATTACCACATCGCGGCCGTTGGCGCGGGCGAAATCAATGGAGCGGCGACATATCTGCACCGGCGAATTGCCCGGTTCCTCGCGGTAAATGGGCACGCCGACCTGTTCGGCCAGGGTGGCCAACTGGTCAATAGCGGCGGGCCGCTGGGTGTCCGCGGCGACCAGAAGCGGATTTTTCCCCAGGCCTTTGAGGTACATGGCCAGTTTGCCGCAGGTTGTCGTTTTGCCGGACCCCTGAAGTCCGCACATCATGATGATGGTGGGAGGCGGGTCCACATAAAAGAGGCTCGAATCAACGGGGCCCATCAGGTCCACAAGCTGATCGAACACGATTTTTACCATCTGCTGACCAGGCTCAACCGATGAAAGTACCTGTGTTCCAACGGCCTGTTCGGTAACGCGGCTGCAGAAATCCCGCACCACGTCCACATGCACATCGGCTTCCAGCAGGGCGGTGCGCACTTCTTCCATCGCTTCGCGGACATTGGCTTCGGTTATCTTGCCGCGACCGGAAAGACTGCGGAACAGTGTTGAAAATTTATCCGAAAGGCTGTCAAACATGTATTGGTTTCATCCCATGATTTGATGATCTGAATTTTATCAAGTCGCTGCAACCGCCGTAAACAGGAACCGCCGCGACGGAAAAACTGCCGCGATTCAGCGCGGTGCCAGCGGAAGCGCCACACCGGTCTGTCCCTGTGGCGACTTTTCGGCGGCAATTTTCGCATAGCCGGATCCGATTTCACCAATGGGGTCGGGTGGAAGAATATCAACCACCTTTTCGCCAAGGCGGGCCTCGCCGCGCAAAACCTTTTCCTGAAATTTAGCGCATTGCTCAAGCAGAGCGTCGAGAATTTTTTCTTCCGGGACGTTGGCCACTTTTTCGCCCTGCACATAAATAATGCCGCGCTTATCGCCTGCAAAAATAGCCACATCCGCGCCTTCGCATTCGCCGGGTCCATTAACCACGCAACCCATAACGGCCACCTTGATGGGAAGCGTGATTTGCTCTTTAAGTTTGCGATTCACATCCTGCACCAGGGTAAACAGGTCCACCTGAATGCGTCCACAGGTCGGGCAGGCGATAAGTTCCGCGCCTTTGCGGGTGCGCAATCCCAACACATAAAGCAGTTCCAGGCCATCCTGAACTTCGTAAATCGGATCGTTGGCGTAGCTGATGCGGATGGTATCACCAATGCCGCCGGCCAGCAGTGTGCCCAGGGGCACGACGCTGCGGATGGTTCCGGTTTCCTTGGGGCCGGCGTGGGTAACGCCCAGATGCAGGGGATGATCAAACCGGCGGGAAATTTCCATATACGCATCCATGACCAGCAGCGGATCAATGGATTTTGCGGAAATGACGATGTCATAAAAATTGCGCTCGTAGAAAATATCCAGGTATTCTTCGAGTTTGGAAATCATAATGGCCAGCATCTGGCCATGCCGATTGTCGCTGAAGACCGCTCCAAGTTCCTTGAGCCTGCGCTGTTTGTCTTTGCGTTCCACAATGGAGCCTTCATTTACGCCGATGCGAATGGGCAATTGGCGTTCCTTGCAGGCGTCGATAACGGCTTGAACCTGTTTGCGGTCGTTGATATTGCCGGGATTCAGTCGAATTTTACTTACGCCGGCTTCAATGGCTTCCATGGCCCGCTGGAAATGAAAATGCACGTCCGCCACCACCGGAACTTTTACCTGCTTTAAAATTTCCTTCAGCGCTTCGGTGTCTTTGCGCTCCGGGACTGCGACGCGCACGATATCCGCGCCGGCGGCGGCAAGTTTGTTAATTTCGCGCACGCAGCCATCAATATCGTGCGTATAGCCGCTGGTCATGGATTGTACCGCAACCGGAGCGTCGCCCCCGATAAGAACATTTCCAACTTTAACCTGCCGGGTCTTGCGCCGGGAAATCATGACCAACTCCTGAATAAAAGAGCCATGCAACCGCGAACCATCCGCGAATTTGCAAGCCCTGTAGTTTACCGCAAGCCAACCAGGATGCGAAGCGAGCGAATTTCAGATTTGCGGAATTATTTGTGAAGCTATCGGGAATTGCCCGCCTTCCGGCTGGTTAAACCCGGCGAAACCGGGGCTTCCGCATTGCCTTAAGGGCATCAGCCGGATTCGCCGGCCTGTTGCAGGGCAAGTTTTATCCGTTGCCGGGAAGTTTCCGAAAGGGCGACCGGACCTGTGCCTTGTGGCCACAGGCCCCGATTCTGCGCCAAAACCAGGGTGCGTTCAATAATGGCCACCTGTTTGCGAATGCGTCGGCAGGCCACGCAGGCCAGTAAATGGACGCGCAACCAGATGCGTTCGCCCAACGTCAACTCAACGAGCGTCTGTTTGGCGGAGAGCTCCAGCGAATGTTTGCATGACAAAATATGAGTCACGATTGGCCTCCGGCCGGTTCGGCAACATTCCGACGAACCTTTGGCCGATCAAATCCTTTGCGTTCCAGGCATTCGCGCAGGCGCAAACGGGCGCGGTGCAACAATACCCACAAGTTGGTCGGTGTAACGCCC
This sequence comes from Planctomycetota bacterium, assembly GCA_021805585.1. The sequence continues at coordinate 4,973 of JAJZEY010000557.1, read as the reverse complement.
AGCTCCTTACAGACATCGTCCGCGGACTGTTCATCCACGGTCCGCAGCACAAATGATTGTCGCTGGACCGTGGGCAGGCCGTCCATGCAATTTTGCAGGGCCTGTAAAAACTGTTCGTTTTCAATAAGCCGGGCGGGATCGCCATTCCATGCCGGCGGTCGTCGCTTCCGGTGGCCAATGGACTTAAAAAGTGAATCGACGAGGCCATCAGGCGTATCGGAAAAGTTTCTTTCACGCCCGGATTTCCGAAGATGATCGATAATTTTGTGCTTCAAGATGCCCATAAGCCAGGTGGATTCAGTCGACTGGCCGCGGAAGGTTGCGCGGGTTCGCAGCGCCGCCAGGAAGGTTTCCTGCACCAGTTCCTCGGCGGTGGCCGTATCGCTTAGCCGTTGGCAGGCAAAACGATACAGAATATCGCCATAGCGATCCACCCATGTTTCCGGGTTGCTGGCGGCTTGCGGGTTGGACATATTTTCTGTCATCAGGCTCAGCTTTTCGATGGGTTCCCGGATTCCCGGAATTCCGGGGAGATATTACGGTGCGGCAACGGTACAAACGGCGGCACGGCTTCGGCGGCAGGCCGCGGCCTTAGCCGATCGACCACAGCGGCTTCATGCGGTGCCCTTTCACTGGATTATAGCTTGCTCTGGCAAATAGTCAGGGTGGCGGAAAGAGAATGTGGATTTTCGAGAATAGACCCGAATCCGCGCGGTAAATGGGTGCGTCCTGAAAGGGCGGCGGATAGCCGATGGGCGCACCACGCAATGACCACGGAATGCCACTGATCGCCCCGGAATTTTTCCAGTGAAAGATAGGCCTGCAAAAGGGCTTGCGCCGCTTCGGCACGCACTTCGCCATCTTTATTCACGCACCAGTGCACAAATGCGTCAATTACATCCTGTGCCGGCAAACCGATGGAAAAATTTCCCCAGTCCACAAGGCTGGCGATATGCCGGTCGTGATTCAGCGAAACCGCCTCGGGTGAAATGGCCCCATGCACATAGCTGATGGCGGAATTTGGCAGCTTTTCCAACTTTTCAAGATCGGTCAAAAGACGATCCACCGCCGCCGCGGAAAGCATCTGACGAAGCTGTTGCCCGCGCGGGGAGGCGCTTTCCAGGGCAGCCCTCAGCCGCAGCGCGGGTGCCTGCGCCGGCCTGCGGGTCGGGGGCATATTTTCGCCCGCCACGGTGGTATCGGCATGAAAGGCCTCGCGCATGGTCCGGTGCAGCCAGCCCAGTCGCAGCCCTAAATTGCTAAGGTCATGGCTGGACCAGTCGGCGGGGGCAACCATTTGCCCCGGTGCAAGTGTAGTCACAAAAAAATGGGAACCTTGCGGACCTTCAATGGCATAGACAATGTGTCCCGCGGCATCGGCATCCCGACTGGCCACGGGTCGGGAAACCGGAAAGCCGGCGCAAGCCAGGCGTTCCATCACTGGTGCCGCGTCGCACAGCGCTTGCCGCGAAAATTCCGGCGCATACAAAAAGAGCAGAAATTCATTCTGTTCAGCGGTCAGCAACTCGAAACATTCCGCCTGGGCACCCTTGCGAATCTGACGAAAGCGTAAAACCCGACCCATTTCATAATGGTCGTTCAGAAGGGCGTGCAGCGCGTAGGCCGTTCGGTCATTCATCGGATTTGCCACCCATGCCGGAGCAGGCCGCTATCGCAGCCGGTACCGGTCAGTTGAAAGTTAAGGTCGTTGTGTGTCATGCCGTCCTTTGCCGGTGTTTTCGATTGCCACGCCAGGTATGTCCGTACGGGTACACACCCGAAGGTTTACCTTAGCCGGCCGCCGGTGCGCATGTAAGCCAGCCGCGATCCATCGGATTGCATATTAACCTATTTTCGCGTTGTGCAAATAGGGCGCGGCCAATCGGTGGGAAATTTGATATGGCCGATAAAAACAATTCGCACCGCCGGCCGGCGGGTTGCGGAAGGTACCAGGTGTTTTACGCGCAAATGTGTGGCCCGTTTCCGAAACAGGCGGATATTGCGACCTTGTCATGTGAACAATTTACCGGCCATTCTTGATTGCCTCTGAAATTTATCGCGGGATTTCCGCCGGTCAGTGCGGGATGTGAAACTCTCCTCTCCCTCCGGAAGGTGTGCTTTCCGTGATTCACTTCAGGCCATTTGACGACGGCGGGCCAGCAGCAGTATTCCAGCCGCGGCCGAAGCGATCAGGGCAATGCCGGTCGGTTCAGGCACATCATGGTCGCTGTTAAATGTAAACGTTCCGGCCTTGCCATTGCCTCCGGGCGAAACGTAAGTGCCGTTTTCACCAACGGTGGCATAATTTGGCGCACCAGTGGATAGAACGGGAAACAGACCGGCAGGCAGGGCCTGGACATCATACGGACTGTCCGGCAGCGCGAAGGAAGCGGGGTCTTCCTGACTATCTTCCGGATAGCTGGCGGAAAATACGGAAAACGTATCGCCGGTGGTGGTACCCGCGACGGGATATATGCGCATCATATCGGAAATGGTGGGCGAAATGCCCTTTGGGTTAAGCCAGTAAATATCCCCGGCCTGCAGGAAAATGCCGCCGGTGGAATATTCCGGCACGCCATCGGGGCCGACGTTCACGGCCACCACAGCGTTAAATGATGCCCCGGTTCCTGCCGTAATAATAATGCTGCTGTTGGCTTTGGCCTCGGTGACGACAATGCTGATGGGAGGCGATCCAACCGGCGGGTCGCCTACGCCGGTCGCCGCCAGGGTGATGCCGCCCGGCAAAACAACAGCGGTCACGGTTAATGCGACAAGTGTGGTTTTCATAAAAAATCCCAAATAAAAAGAGGTGATCCACAGCGCCGAACGGCACGGAGAACGCCCCCGCGCCTTGGCGTGTGTGACAAAATCCCGTTCTCCCTTGCGCGAGCGCAGGCGGTTAAGCGAAAAGCATCCACGCAGGCTCGCGTACAATTGATATTATTATTTCATGTATCACACTCCATTCTCCCGCATGGACGCGGGTGGCGAATGACTGTGATTAACTTGGAAATTCGGAATCTCGGAGGCCAATGACAACCGTCAGTCAGATGCCGGAGGTGTCCCCATGTCGGAGCAAATCCTTACAGGAATGACGCGGTGAAATATTTCGGCGCGGCAATGCGAAGCCAACCATGGCCAATGCAATAAAAGCCAGGCTTGCCGGTTCCGGTATTGGGACAGGACTTTCGGCAATGGCGGCTATGACGATGCCGTAGGCTGAACCACCGCTATTATCGTCCGCGGAAACGCTCGCCGCGCCGCCCGCATAGCTGAATAGGAGATAACCATTGGGCATTTGGGTGAGGGTAAGACTGGTGAGGTCTGGTGCGTCACCTGTGCCATAGGTGTACGAATATATTGGGTTCGCATTCGTGCCAACGTTTATACTGTTGGTAGGATCCACAAAACTTAGGGTTCCTGAATTTTGTGTCTGGTTGTAGTTGATTTGGGTCAGCGTAACCACATGGCCAAGCCGGGGGTTGTTGCCGTTTGCATCGGTCCAGGCGAAGAACATCTCAACATCCTCGTTCGCCTTCAGCTGTTGGAAAATAAACTGCGCACTTGCAATTTGATTGGATACGCCACCCATCCAAGGGCCATTCGCGGCCTGAGTGAATGGCTGGCCGGTGCCGTTGTACGCCTGCAGACTGCTGTACCGCCCCACCACCTGCCCAACAGTTTGTATGGCATATTTCCGGCCGGTCGGTCCGGTGATTCCACCGGGTATGTTTTGCAGGTATTTCTCCTTTCCAAGCACGAAATTCTCTGGAAACGTGCCGCCGCCAACATAACCGGTCTGCGAGTTGGGATTCGCAACCGCAGGAGTAGTTCCCATATATGTTCCCGAAGCCAAACTACTGATGGTCGAATATGGGTCGCCGACGCTGTACAGGTTAGAGAGATTGTATTGTGTTTGCAGGAAATTAAATGAATTAACGGCTGAAGTGGGGGCACATGCGGCTGGCCCCATTGCGGACACCCCTTGGACGGTGGGTGTGACCAAAAAGCTGACCCGGCTGGATGGTCGCGTGGTGGTATTGGTTGCATTCTGATCGAAATGTCCAAATCCGCTCTCGCTGGCCTGCAATATCACGTCCGCCGGATCCCCCCTTAGCTGCTCGAGATTCGATATGGATACACTGATGCCGACGATTGCCGCCATCGACAATATCGTGCCGCAAGGACGTGAACATGCGCTTTTCATTATGTCCATCACATCCTCCGATTGCGGGCCATCATCTCGCCAATGCCAATTATGACGGCACGATTAAGCCGATCGTCTTAGGCAAACGGCATAAAGTTCCTTCCGTGGGACAGCGTAAACCTTTTATGCATGCTCATCCCCGGCGATGAAGCGGTAATAGCGATCCGCCGGCAGCCAGCCGGCACAAGCGTTGGATTTCCGGCAATCCAAAAGAAAAAAATCGCCGCGCTGCCGGGAAAGCAACGCGGTGCTTGCACTCTCTCGCCCGAACGCAAAATTTTCGCGGCCGGCAGTGCGGCGCATCTAAAATTTAAACCATTCGTCGGCGGTGCGACAAAAGCCCGATGGCCGCGAATGCAAAGAGCAAAATCGCCGCTGGTTCCGGCGTGTCCGTGCTGCTGTACTGATAGCCCCACCAGTACCCGTTATACAAAACGATATTATGCTGCGCTCCGCCCACCTTGGCACCGGTATCCACCGCCACAACCACCTGGAACTGAACGTTGGCGATACAATTTTCCGCTGCGGCCGCCGTTGCCGCGGGGGTTCCTGCCGCATCAGCCGCAGCGGGTTCCGGGTCGCTCGGACGGTCTTCCATCCAGGTCTGATTGGCCGCCCCCTGGTTGGCCGCGCCAAAGCCTCCGCCACCGGAGCCGGTGTTATAAAATGGATTACTGGCGACGGCACCATTATCCAGTTTTACATAGCTGACACTGTTGTTAATGGCCGCACCATTGCCGCCGTTGGCAGTGGGATCAAAATTGGT
>JAJZEY010000122.1 GCA_021805585.1 Planctomycetota bacterium | reverse complement strand
TGCCGCCGACCTGTTCCGCCCGGTTTATGACGCAACCAATGGCCAGGATGGCTTTGTGTCGCTGGAAGTATCTCCGCTGCTGGCATATGACACAGCCAAGACACTGGCGGCGGCGAAGGAACTTTTTGCACGGGCCAAGCATCAGAACCTGTTTATTAAAATCCCCGGCACACCGGAAGGGTTGCCCGCAATAGAAGAAGCCATTTTCCAGGGCATTCCGGTGAATGTCACGCTCTTGTTTTCCGAGGGCCAGTACATTGCCGCAGCCAACGCATATATGCGTGGCGTTCAACGCCGGGTTGCCGCGGGCCTGCCCGGGCGCGTGGCATCGGTGGCATCGGTATTCATCAGCCGCTGGGATAAAGCCATCGCGAATAAAGTTCCCGCGGACCTTCGCAATACGCTGGGAGTTGCGATTGCGGCGCGGGTTTATAAGGCGTACCGCGACCTGCTTGCGGGCGATACGTGGAAGAAACTCGCGGGTGCCGGCGCGATGCCCCAGCGGCTGCTTTGGGCAAGCACCGGCACGAAAGATCCAGCCGCCCCGGACACCTTTTACATCACCGCGCTGGCCGCGCCAGACACCATTAACACCATGCCGGAGGAAACTCTGCTGGCATTTGCCGACCACGGCAAGATAACCGGCATCATGCGCCCGGAAACAGCCCAAGCGGACGCGGTCATTAAACGGTTTGCCGGCGCGGGTGTGGATGTCCTTCAATTGGCCGCACAACTGCAAAAAGAGGGCGCGGAATCGTTCGTAAAATCATGGAACGAATTGCTTGCGGCCATCACGCGAAAAAGTCAGTCCCTGACCGCGGCTTCGGCATAAAATTGCACGCAATATCCCGCTGCGGCACCGTAAATCGAAACGGTTCGCCGGGGCGCATGCATGAGTTGTGTATGGTCTGGAACAGACGAGTGCCAATTGCGGCACACTGGCGGTGAACCCGTCAGTCACTGGTCGGAATGCCCCGCGGCGTTCATAATGCCTGGAATGAATGCAACAATGCCGAATATCTGGCTGCTGGCCATTTTTGTCACGATTCTGGGCTGTTGTGTGGGCAGCTTCATAAACGTGCTGATCTGGCGGCTGCCATTTCTGGGCCATCTGACGGAATTCAAGGGAATCAAAGCGCCCATTACCCTAAGCTGGCCGCCTTCCCATTGCCCGCATTGTCATCGGGCGGTGCGGTGGCGGGAAAATCTGCCGATTATTTCCTGGCTGTTTTTGCGCGGTCGCTGCGGCGGCTGCCGCGAGCCTATTTCACCGCGGTATCCGCTGGTGGAATCTGGCACAGGCATGATCTTTTTAGCAATTTTCGCGGCTTATTACATGGCGCACTGGTTTGCCGACAGTTTCAGCGGAATGACGCGCGGTGGCCCGACCCTGATTCTGGATTTCTTTTATATCGGTGCGCTACTTGCCGCATCGGGAGTTGACGCGGACTGGTTTATTATTCCGCTGCGGCTGCCGTGGCTGGTAATTGTGGTGGCGATTCTGAGCTGCGCCGCGGGCAGCCAACCGATGCTGCCGAGTTTTGCCGCTGATTCGGCGGCGAGCCGGTTCGCCGTCGGCGGGGCTGCCGGTTTGTTGATATCTTTTATTCTACTGCGAGCCGGTATTTTGCCGCGCAGCTTTTCCAGGCCGGCTGACGCGCCGGTCACCAGCATTCCACCGGCAGCGCCCGATACCGCAACGGCAACCACGGCTCCAATCGTCAGTCCGCCAGTAATGCGCAGCGGCCCGCTGATTTTGGTGGCAGCCATTGTTTTACTGATGCAAATACCGGCATGGCTGCTGCTTTCCCGACAAGCCGCGGTGCTGACGCTTCTGGTCTCCGGAATCATTGTATTCCTGCTGGGCATTCTGCCGCGCTGTGCCCCGGCGGCTGGCGAAGGCGATCTGGCCTCGGAAGTGCTGGATGAATCTGCAGTACCCGATGCCCGTCGCGAAATATTAAAAGAACTGATGTTTGTGTTTCCAATTATTGCCCTGGGCACCACGGCTGCGTGCACATCGCTGCCGCTGCCTGCGAGCGCGGCGATGGACCGTCTGTACGGCACGCTGCTGGGCCTGGTGGCTGGCGGCGGCGTTGTGTGGTTTTTCCGGCTTTTCGGCGCACTGCTGCTGGGCCGCGTGGCCATGGGACTGGGCGATGTGCATCTGATGGCCGCCATTGGCGCGGTCCTTGGGGCACCGCTGGCGGTGATCACCTTTTTTATAGCGCCATTTTTAGCGCTGATCTGGGTCATGGTATTGAAAATCATGAGGCGGCCAAATGTGTTACCCTTCGGCCCATGGTTAAGCGTGGCGGGCATTCTGGCATTGCTGATTGGTCCGCCCATTCAAGGGTGGTATGCGCGTCAATTGTATCCACAGCCGCCGCGGACGCATGCAGATTCCGGACAGATTATCTGGCCCGGTGACGGTCCGCCGACACACCCGCCGGCGAACCGGCCGTGAAACAATGCCGCCGGGGCCGGCAACGTTCGGAAATCGGCAAACGATCGGGCAAGTGGCTTGGCACAAATGGACAAATGGCGTAACGTAGCGGCGTCTCAATAATCAGGGGTCGAAACAAAGGGAGTTCCATGCTGGCAAAAGTCCATAGTTTTGTGCTTCAGGGCATAGACGCACTGCGCTGCGAAGTGGAAGTGAATTTAGCCAACCGCGACTACGATGTGCCGATTATTGTGGGCCTTGCGGACAAGGCTGTCAGCGAATCGCTGGACCGCATTCAGATCGCAATGACCAATTCAGGCTATCCGTTTCCCAATCAGAAACTGCTGGTAAATCTGGCACCCGCGGACATCAAAAAGGAAGGCAGCGCACTGGAACTGCCGATCGCATTGGGCATCCTTCAGGCGGCCCGCGCGATTACCACTGACCGGCATAAGAAATTACTGGTCGCCGGCGAGTTGGCTCTGGATGGGTCCGTGCGGCCGATTCGCGGGGCGCTTTCCATGGCCATGCTGGCGGTGGAAAGCGGATTTTCCGGCGTGCTGCTTCCGCCGGCCAACGCCCGCGAGGCGTCGGTAGTGCCGAATCTGGAAGTGTACGCGATTGATTCGCTGGCCACGATGG
>JAJZEY010000464.1 GCA_021805585.1 Planctomycetota bacterium | reverse complement strand
AACCAGCTGCTGCAAATCAGCCCGGGGGGAAAATACCTTGCTGCCTTTTCGCACGGAATTTTGCGTCTCTGGGATATCACGAAGGGCAAATTGGTTGGCGAAAGCAGGGTAACACTGCCGCGGGAGTTCAGGTCGCAGACTGGCCGGTTGGCGTTTTCACCCGGTGGCTCCGGGATTGCGGCGGAAATCTCCGGGTACAGCTTCCCCCAACGCGTTGACTACCTGCTTAAATGGAACGCCAGGAACGGCAGCTTAGCCGCCCAAGCGGAGTTTCATCCCGCTTATTCCGAATTTGAGCGGGTGCCGGCAGCCGGCAGTTTTGGTTGCTTAAGCGGTAACGGCGGGTGGCAGATCGGACTGGATATGGTCGATCTGGAATCCGGACGGCTGTATCATCGCTTTCCAAATCCGGCGCGGGGACACCGGGACGTGGATTATCAGAATATGCTGGCGTGGATGCCGGACACGTCGCAGCTGGTATGCGCCGCGTCAGCAGGTTCAGAGTGGGGGTACACGGTCTTGCACGCCGGCCACAGCGTTCTCGCGAGGGAACTGGCAAGCGTGCAAAAGGGTGAAAGTCACGACGACTGGAAACTCGGGCCTCTGAAAAAGGCCAATCTGAAGCGCTGCGCCGAAATTACCCTTCCCAACGCTATTCCGGCACACTGGTCGGTTAAGATCAATGAGCCGCGGATTTCCACTACTGCAGTACCGGCACGCATTATCCCCACCCGGTTATTGACGTCCCAACAGGGAGGCCCCGGACATCGCCTGCAATTTGACTCAATTCACTTTGCCGGGGCGCACAGCAACATTGCGATTGTGGCGTATCGGCAATTTTCCGTGGGGGGAATGTCCCAACCAACGGCGTTTTGGCTTGATCGCATTGATCTGCGATCCGGGGCGATACTGGGAAGTTTCGAATCCCCCACACCGGGCGCCAAGATTCTCGATCTCGGCGCGGACGGTAAAACCATGCTCCTTTGCACGCGTGATACGGTGGATGTTTATCGCTGGCCGGAGCGAGGAACCGCCGTGAAAGCCGTGGCTTGGCACGTTGCGTTAAAGCCAATGGGAAATGTCCCGGTAAATATTCTCTACGGCCGCCTGCTTCCGGCTGATCAGGCAATGACGATGACCACGCGCGGGACGGTTGTGATCTGGTCGGTTTCCGGTTGCCGGGCGGAATGCACCTTTTCGGCCCTTACCTATCCTGAACCCGTGATGGACGCCGCAAGAAAGCTCCTGGCATTTGCCGCGATTGACGGAATCTATCTCATCAACATCGGGTCGGGTAAACTCATCGGCCCGTTACCAGGGCCGCCCGCATTGGTCGGCCCGCTCGCATTCTCACCGGACGCCGGCCATCTGGCTATGTTGGTGGGTGAGGCTCAACTGGCGGTGTGGAATTTACACCGCGGAAAATACATGGGCCGCTTCAGTTCACCACGGCAACCGCCGGAGAAGCCGGGCACCAGAAATTCTGAAATATGGCGTGGTGCCCCGCTGCAATGGCTTGGGAACCGGTTCCTGGAAATGAACGGAACCGTTTTTGACTGGCCGCAGCGCCATGCGATCTGGCGATTGCAAACTCCCACCGCGTATTATTCCCCTTCCGGCATCACGCGGTCATTTGATCAGCGATGCTGGACCCTGGAGCTGGCGGGAAACCGCTGGGACCTGGTGGGTGTGCGACTACCGACGCCAAAGATGGTGAAGGCCGCGGCCGTCCGCGGTCCAAAAATGCCGCTGAAACCGGGCGACGCAATATCCGTCGAAGTTGTTCCCGGAAATTTTTTGGGGCTTTCCGGCAGATATAAACAAGCGGCAATCCGGCAATTACGGCTTGAGGGATTCCGGTTGGGGACGCAACAGAATTTGGTCATGACCATTTCCTGCCGTGCCAGCAAGCCGCTAAGCGAAGAATTCGGCTATGGATTGTTCGGGAATCTGCATCCATTTATGCTCACGGCAACGGGAAGAGTGATCAACTGGGTTGTCGAGAAATCCGGAAAGACGCTTTGGAGCCAATCGAGGCAGATTGGCCCGACTATTCCACCATTCTTGTCGGCGGCGGCCAGTAAAAATCCTCAGCAGTACGTGGACCGTTACAACAACCGCTTATTCACCGAACAGGTCACCTCGCCGAACATGCCAACCCATATCTTTGCCGACACCCTGACGTCTGCCAATGTTTCGGTGATCGGACCGCGGGGGCTTGCAACGCCAAACAGACCACGGTGGGTTGCCCTGCCGGGATTACGCAAAGCGCCTTGAAGACCAACGGGCTTGCTGATTTCGGGGCATTGTCGATAATTCAACTTGCCGAAACGGCATTGAGTCACGCCGCCATGTCAGCCCCGTGCCGCCGTGGCAACGCCGGGGCGGAGAAATTAAGGCGTCGCGGTCTATGCGGGTGAAGGGACCTGCGGCTGCCGCGTTTGGCTATATTGGAGCAACCACGAGGTGGCGGCTGTGCATCGGGCTGCGGTAGAATAAGGGCGGTTGTTTTATGGCTTTACCCAATAAACCTTTACCGGTGCTGCGGTTCGCCGGTATTATCGCGGGTAATTACGCGATGCTCGCCGCGGCACGACAACATCTTTCGCAATGGTACGGCCCGATTGATGATGAAACTCAAGTCATACCATTTAACTTTACCGCCTATTACGAAGATCAGATGGGCACGGGCCTGCTGCGGCAGTGGGTGCGGTTTACCACGCTGTGCGAGCCGCAGTCGCTTGCCAAATGCAAGCTGGAAACCAATATGGCGGAGGTCCTTCTGGCGGGGCAATTCCCGGGCGCTGTTGCGCGCCCCATTAATATCGATCCGGGCTATGTATCGCGCACCAAAGTCATTCTGGCAACAACCAAAGATCATAGCCATCGGGTATATCTTGGCGACGGCATTTTCGCGGAGGTAACCCTGCACTGGACCGCGACCGGCTGGGCACCGTGGCCGTGGACGTATGCGGACTATCGCACGCCGGCCGCACAGGCGTTTTTCATGCGGTGCCGCGAAGCGTATGTAAAACAACTGCCCGCGGCGGCCGGAGCGCTGTAAACGCAGAGGTAAATGTTGCCGGCGG
>JAJZEY010000163.1 GCA_021805585.1 Planctomycetota bacterium | reverse complement strand
GGCCAGCGCCCTGGCGGCGGCCCGACTGCTGGTCGATTCGGCTCGACGGAAATAGGCTGAATTGGCAAAGGCGGTATTCCCCTTTTTCGCTGGAATTGGCGGAAAATCAGAATACCATTCCGGTTGGATTGCATTTAATCCGATGCCCAGCGACAATTTCGCCATGGACTTAAGCGATTTTATAGCCCGGCGCGAAGCGCGGTGGCAGCGGCTTGCAAAGCTGCTGGACCGCGAATCGGACGCGAACCCCGCAAAACTGACGGGAGCCGAAATTGAGGAGCTGTTTGCGATCTATCGCCTGACCTCAAGCGATTTAAGCCTGCTGCAGACGCGCGGCGGCAGCCCCGCCCTGACCGATTATCTGGAGGCGCTTGTCGCACGGGCGTATCAACAGGTAACCGTACCACGTGGCGGGGGTTTTTTTCGCGGCTGGTGGCGCATTATCCGCCACGATTTTCCGCTGACGGTTCGCCGACAGTGGCCGCTGGTGCTGACGGCAACGCTGATTCTGACCGCCGGCATTCTGGCCAGCTACGCCATTACGCTTGAACATCCGTCTGCGGCGCTTAGTTTTGTGCCGCACGAATTTTTCCGGCAAAGTCCGGCGGCCAATGTGGCCCATCGAATCAAGGAACAGTCGTCCCGGCATTTTGAATTCAGTGCGGCTAAAAATTTCGCATTTTCGGCCTTTCTTTTTACGCATAATATTCTGGCCGGCATTTTGTCTTTTGCCCTGGGGATGACCTTTGGAATTGGCACCGTGGTTTTCCAGTTTTTTAACGGCTGTGATGTCGGATCCCTGGCGGCACGGTATCAGGCGGACCATGTGTTCACGTACTTTATTGCCTGGGTGGGGCCGCATGGTGCTTTGGAATTGCCCGCCCTGACTTTTTCGTCCACCGCCGGCCTGCTGCTGGCGCGGGCCCAATGGACGCGTGGCGGCCGCCACGGCGGTATGCTGCGGGCTATTCAGGCGCAGCGGCTGGACATTGTGAATCTGCTGGTGGGGTCCGCGACGCTGTTTATCGGTGCAGGCTGCATTGAAGGCGGCTTCAGCCAGTTGGCGGCTCCGATTATTCCCTATAACCTGAAAATTGCGGTGGCCGCGACTATTTTCAGCGTGCTTCTGATCTATCTGTTCCTCATGCCCGCACGGGTGATAACGCCGGAAAGCCCGCGACTGGCTTTTTCCAGAACGGTTCAAAACAAAAATCAACCGGGGCAAGGAGCCATACCCGATACGATCCGGTCGGCAAAGAAATGGTGGCGACGGCCATGGCGGAATCGCGCCACGGCATCACACGACAAAACGCAATTGCCGGCATAAAATGACGGACAAAGTATTGGCCTGCTTCTGATACATAACAAAAGGAAAATGTATGACCCCAGAGCCTTCAAACCGACCGGAAGAAAAAAATCCATCCCGCGGCGGAAAAGCGGAAATTCAGATTAATCCGGAATGGGAAATTCACCCGCAAGATGTGCGGCGAATGCTTGATGAGCGCGCGGAATTTATTCTGCTGGATGTTCGCCTGGAAAAAGAAGTTCAAACCGCCCGTATTAACGGATCAGACTGGGTTCCCTTGCATGAACTTCCGGGTGCGCTGGCCAAATTGGAACCGTGTCGCGGGAAACAAATTGTGGTGTACTGTCACCATGGATCGCGATCTCTGCGGGCGGCGGCGTGGCTGCGGGAACAGGGTTTTACGCGGACGCATTCAATGGCCGGGGGCATTCATGCGTGGAGTCTTCTGGTGGACGCCGAAGTGCCGCGGTATTAAAAAATTTGCGGTTTCTTACGCGGCGCAAACCGTGGGCTATAAAACGTCCGCAAACGGCTTGGCAACCTTCCGAAATGCGGCTGTGGGCAAATGAACCGTTCCCCAGGATTCCGAACGGGCGCGCATGTGTGTGCGGTAATCCGCGACGGTCACCACCATCATGCCATACCAGCGGTCCTGAAAACCAAACAGTTCGCGGAAGGGGGATTTGTCCGGACCATGTGGCCAGTGATACATAAAAAGGAACATGGCGGTAAAGCCACCGCCGAAGATTTCCTGCCATTGTCGCAAATCGTCAATATCCTCGCGTGTGGCCCAGTTCGGGAGCGACGGGTTGGCGGTCAGCCGCTTGCCGCAGGCACGACCTTTGACATCCACCAGCAGATTATTCCCATTGGGGCGGTAGACGACAAAATCAAAACTTTTAAGTTTAGCCCCGGAAAAAAGTGCCCGTTTGGCTTCATCCACCGCAATATAGGGCAGGCCATTGCGGCGCAGAAAATCTTCAAAGGCGGCCTCGTAATGACTGCTTCGTTTTGATCGCGGACCCATCCATCACCTTCCTTTTCCCGAACCCTTAGCCGCTGATTCCCACGGCGGTTGCATCCGCCGCGCGTGCAGACTGAATCATGCGGCGAATTTCGGCGGTAACCTGGTCAAGCGGGACCTCCGCCTCGCCGCGGGTTACCATATCTTTTAATTTAACCGCGTTGCGGCCGAATTCCTGGGGTGCCAGAATAACCGCGACACCGGCACCGGAGGCGGCGGCATCCTGAAGCAATTTTCCAATGTTGCGTGTGGACCGGTAGCTGGTTTGGACGCCAAGGCCGAAATGTACAATGGCGGTATGGTCCGCATTCCAATGCGACTTTCGCAGTTGGGCAATAAGTTGGTCGGCGGCTTGCGGGGTTTCGAGTGTATTAATCACGAACACATCCGCCTTTGGCAGCGGATTTGCGGGAATAAGGCCGCGGTCGCGCAGCAGAATTTCCAGAACCACATCGCCCATACCGAATCCGACCGCGGGCATGGCCGGTCCGCCGAAGGTTTCAATAAGGCGGTCATAACGCCCGCCGCCGGCCAGGGCACGGTTATCACCACGGGCATCGGAGGCTTCAAAAACAAACCCGGTGTAATAGGCCAGCCCGCGAACAATGCTGATATCAAAGCGGCAGAAGTCGCCGAGTCCCATGGCGTCGAGCCGGGCCTGAAATTGGCTGATGGCGGCGGTAATATCCGCCGGCCAGGCGGCCATTAATCTGGTCAGCGCCGGGGAATCATGTCCCTGCTTTATGGCTTCGCTGATGAGTTCAAAATTTTCCACCTCAACAGCGGGGCACCCGCGTTGTTCATACATCGCCTGGCGGCCATGCGTATCAAGTTTTTGCAGACGATCCAGAATGTAATAGGCGTCCGGAATTCGCGGCGCGGCGACAAAAGTCGCCTGCAGGGCACGCGTCAGAAGTTCGCGATGATTCCAGCCGATGCGGAAATCCGCCGCCGAAAGACCGAGTTCAAACAGTGCGTCGGCGCATAGCCCCAGGCATTCGCCATCCGCCCGGTCGCTCGCTTCGCCCACGAAATCCACATTCCATTGAACAAATTCCCGCAAGCGGCCTTTTTGCGGCTGTTCAGCGCGGTAGCAGCGCGGCATGGAAAACCATTTAATGGGCCGGGGCAAGCCGGCGGCGCGCTGCGCGATCATGCGGGCAAGCGTGGGAGTGAATTCCGGCCGCAGGGCCAGGTCGCGTTCACCGCGATCGGTAAACGAAAAAAGCTGGGATACAATTTCATCGCCGCTTTTGACTTTGTAAAGGTCCAGTGATTCAAACGTAGGGCCATCTACTTCCAGAAAGCCATGGCGGATGGAAACGCGGCGCCATGCATCTTCAATATGCCGACGAACCGCCATTTCCTGGGGATAAAAGTCGCGGGTGCCTTTGGGTGCTTGAAACGATGGTGTTGTCATGGGGAAAAGTGTACGCGATAACGGCCATTTCTTGAAGGACGCAAAAGTGATATTGAAAATCACAGCCGGCGGGATAAGGCTTATGGACGCATCGAATCGGGTTGACTCGCGGATTTGTCCCGCGGCGATAAGGCCTCCGGGACGCATGCCGCTATGGGTTTGACGGCATATTTCAAGATTCGGTCTTACCCGTATAATGCCGCCTATGGTTGCACGAAAATCAAATTCGCCTGGTGGAAATAATCCGGCCCGGGGGCGGGCGATCAGGCTGCTTGCCAAGCCGCAGGCGCTATTGAAGCTATTGACCACGGCGATGCGTTCACCGCCGCTGCTTGCGGCAATGGGCACGTGCGATGCGTTTGGCAACAGCCGGGTGCGAATGGTGGTGATCCGAAAAGTGGATAAAACCGGCGCGACCGTTTACGCATGTACCGATATTCACAGCAAAAAGATCCAGGAAATTGGACGATTCGGACAGGGGGAATTGTGTTTCTGGATTCCGGAAAACCGCGTTCAAATTCGCCTGCTGGTTCGCTGGACGATTCTGAATATGCCCACACCGGAGGGCGGAAACAAAACGAGCCGCCATTTACTTAGGCGTTTCTGGGCGGGGCTTAGTCCCGCTGCCCGGCGGTTGTTTGACAGTGCGCGGCCCGGTTCTATTTATCAAAAGAAAAGCGGCCGCAAGCCGATTCAGAATACGCCGGAAACGCCGCCGATGAATTTTGCTGTTTTAAGCGGAAAAATACTTGCGATTGATGCTTTGGCAATTGTGGAGCCGGAGCATGTTCGATTTGCCCACCAAAAAACCGGCAAAAGCTGGAAGACCACGCGCACGGCCGGGTAAACGGCACCCGGATATTGCCCGGACATTTTCGCGCATCAAAGGATGTTGTTGCGCCGAATGTATTCCATGTAGGGCTGAAGGCCTTTTCCCGGGAATTCGGTGGCAACGAGTTCCTGATGGGTGTAGCAGTGATAAATGGGAATCTGGTAAAGCCGCCGCAGCAACAGGCCCAATTGCACAATGCGCTGTTTCTGCTGGGGTGTGGGGCTTTGAATCATGAAGTTGCCCAATGACACCACGCCGATGTTATGAGCGTTCCAGACGTAACGTCCATGGTAGGGTTGCGTGGCGCTATTTTTGTACTGACGATACTGATCAAGCCAGCGCGGCGGGGCAAAACCATCGCGCACGTGTTCGCCACGGTATTTGAGTTCGCGCAATTGCCAGACCCGCCCGGCGCGGTCAATGCCGAAATGATAGCCAATATCTTCAAAACCGTCTCTGCGCTGGCTTTCGCGGATCAGTTCCCAGTAACGGGCCGAACCGGCGTATGAGGTGTCATAAACCGGTTGCGGATCTCCGGTGTGATGAAAGGTAATCAGACGCACACCCGCCATGGGTTGAATCGTGCGCATGTTCGGGCCGGCCAGCGCCCAGGCGGAGCGCTGAATAATCGGAATCGACCCGACCTCCACCACTGGACTGGCCTTGCGCTGCACGGGCGGATGGTAGGGCGGCATCACAAAATTCGCCGGGGGAGCGTAGCCGGTATCCGGCCGGTTCCACGCCGTGGAGGCATCGGCAGGCAGAAAGCCGCGCGGCAGATCGGAAATACCGCTGGAGGCATTGGATTGATCAGAGGCACATCCGGCAAGGCCCAGCAGCGCTACCGCCGAACCCGCGGCGAGAAACCCGCGGCGGGAAAGTGATGCCGCCTTGGGGAATTTTTTTTCTGAATCAGGAACACTGTTTTGCGGGCCGATGGAGGAATCGGTTTGCGGGAAAATGTCTTGCGGATTCATGAAAGCTCCTTGCTTTTGGCGTTTGGCCATTTTTTTGCCGACACAAGCCTGTGGAAAAATGGTCGCAATCCCGGAGTTCCGCAGGCGAATAGTGGGCGGGCCACAGCGTAACACGTCGTCCATGATGCGTCCCGCGATACTTAAAGCCTAACAACCCGGCGCATGGGATTCAAGTTTAGCGCCTGATTTTTATTTGTTCAAGGCCTTTTTCATTTAGTGCTACGTTCAAAGCGGCACGATGGTTTAAAAAAAAGCGGCTTTTTTTTTGGATATTCGGGCTATCGAGCGGGTAAATATTGGTCAAAAAGTCATTTTGCCCCGTTTCTCCGTTGTTTTATCGCACTTGACGGGCCGTCGATATGATTGGTTCTAACGGGATGGAAAAACTTCATCCTAATCCGCACAGGCCGGAACCAAAGCCAGATGAAATGCTGACGGTGGTAAGGTTCCGACGCGTGCGATCGCCAATGTCTGGCGGGAACGATGCCATTTTGTTCGCCTCTGCCGTCGGCGGAGTCCCGGCATCGCCGGGATTGCGGGAAAAGAAGTTGCATTTCAGCGCGGAACCAGCCAGGACAAATTCATCGCCGTGCGACCCACCGCCTCGGCCCTGACTGCGCCGTTGTGCAACCGCACCACAATCGGCGTCTGGGCGAACCATTGACGGGTTGCATCCAGCGTCGCGTGCAAAGGCCGGCTGGAATGAAATAAGCCCTGCGTGGAAATGCCGGAGCCTGACGGCACACGTACGAAGACAACACGCGGCGACCGGCCGGAGATTGTTTCACGCTGGGCAAGTTGCTCATAAACGGGAATAGTCCGGCGGCATTCGTCGCAGTCGGCGTGGTAAAACATCACGACCCAATTCCCCGATGAGATGCGCTTTCCAAGGGATGCACCGCCGGTTTGAGCTACGATATGATTCAGTACCGGCAGCCGAAGGCCAAGCCACCTATGCGGGTCAAGAATGACCAGCTTGCCGCCGTCGGCGGTGGTCAAGCCGTTGACAGCCTCCACCGTTATGGGATGTAAAAGATCGCAACCCGCGGCCAAGAACGCCAAACCAAAGCCAGCCGCATCAAGATAAATTCACAATACCCCCCCCAAGGCCTTGTCAAATAAAAAACAAAATAATTAAAAAAACTGACCAGCTTGTTATACTTCTGTAGCCTTTTATAGCACTTTTGTCGCATTTGTTAGGGCGGATTGACTGGAATGGAGAAGATGGGCCACGATTACGCCAGTCAAATATAGACATCTACACGTTACGTTGTTATTACTGTATTCTTTTCTGTGCGCCGCTGGATCACGGTTGTATCGCAGTTGTATCGCACGGGTCATCCATCGCCCTGTGTCAGGCGCAGTGATGGCACAATGCAGCCCGATTTATTTTCGGATCACCAATTAAAGCAGCGAGTGCCTCCGAAAAAAGCCGTCGGCGGAATCGCCAATGTTGAACCGGAAGCCTTGGCACCCGCGCCGAAATTGATCGCCGGTGCGTAGCCGCCCACCTGGCTTGGTTTTACGTGCTGCGGGCCTCGCTTCTGGCCGAGGGTTTAGGACGAACCGCGGATTTCGCCAATTGCGCGGATAGGGTGTGCCCGTTTTTATCGAGAAGGTGGCTAAGCCGCGATTCGGCCGTATGTTGAGCCCACCGGGCGTCGCGGTCCGCCAACGCTATCAGAGGGCGGATTCCAGATTCGCCCGACAATCGTCGTCGCAGGAAGGGAAATGGCTTCCAGGAAAGCTTTCGCTGCGGTGCCCCAACTATCTATCTGTGCGAAATTTTTCCTTCCAGATAAAAACGGGCACACCTCGCGGATAGGAGTGACGAACTGTGGTTGTCAAACTCGTTTGCGGTGATTTAAGCCGGGAGATGAGTCGCTGGTCACATCACGCCCGGCGTATCCGCGTTATCGGCGAAATCAGCGGTTTTGTTCCGTTTCACAGGATACCCCGCCCCAGACGCATCCCGGATGGTGGCACAGTCAATCGGCGGGACTCCGGCCGCGTTGTGGAATGAATTCTTGTTCTGGAAAATGAAACTCAAAGCAATGTCACAATAGCGGCCTTTGGGGAGCCGGTCGGTGGAAGTTCCAATGTTGAATCAGTGACTCCGGTGGGCCATTCCTTCCAAATTTACGGGCACGGTCCCGATTGGAGGATTGCGGCGAATGACATGAAGGCCACAAACCGTTCCGTCACCCGTAAATTCACGCGGAGTGCTCCACTATTGTCAGGCGCAGCTATCGCACGATGCAGACTGATTTTGATTTCGGATCACCGGCAAACGCGGCCAGACGCAGCCTGCGCGTTGTCCCCAGCCGCGTATGCCATCATAACAATCAGCGATGCAAAACCAGCCGGTGTTTTACCAACTTATAACGTCCAATAACCTTTCCTGTCGATACGTGTTTTGGAGCCAATTGTCGCAATTTGCACGAACTGATTCGCGTTGCTGTGCTGGAAGCCATTCGTGAATCAGAATCATGTAAATCTATGCGTGATGTTCACCCATGCTTACATTCTAACCACTCGATTGCCCGAAGAGCCTGATTTTTTATTTCCACCGGCAAATCATGCGGTCGGGCGAACCGTAATGCGCCCGACCCGCCGCTTGCCCACTTGAAGAACAGGTCCGTCGGCCACGGAAACGATCAGCTTCGGATCGGTCACTTTTTCTCCGGAAAAGCTGACAGCGCCATTTTCCACCAGGCGGCGAGCTTCAGACGTGGAAGGGGCAAAACCGACCGCTTTAATCAGATTCAGCACGCCAATGCGATGGTCGATTATAAGACCCGCGTCCACCTCCAGCACGGCCATGCTGGACGGGAGTTCACCCTCCGAAAAACGCCGGCGAAAATCGTCCGCGGCCGCCCGGGCGGCATCCGCGGAATGGAATTGCTCCACAATGGTTCGGCCCAGGACTTCTTTGGCCTCACGCGGATGCGTAAGGCGGCCATCGGTCAGGGACACAATACGGTCCTCCGGCAATGGCGTGCAGAGCCGGAACCAGGCAGGCATGGCCGCATCCGGAATGCTCATGGTTTTGCCGAATTGTTCGGTTGGCGGCTCATTGACACCGATATAATTGCCCAGCGATTTGCTCATTTTCTGCTGACCATCCGTGCCGACAAGAATCGGCATGATCATGACCACCTGCGGGCGCTGGCCGGCGGAGGCCTGAAGGTCTCGCCCGACCAGGTTGTTGAAGGTCTGGTCGGTGCCGCCCAATTCAACATCGGCGCGGATCATCACCGAATCCCATCCCTGCATAAGCGGATACATGAATTCGTGGATGTAAATGGCCTCGCCGGATTTATGCCGATCGTGAAAGGTGTCGCGTTCCAGCATACGCGCGACGGTCATCTGTTGGGCAAGTTTTAAGGCGTCGGCGAAATTCATGGCGGACAGCCATTCGCTGTTCCGGCGAATTTCCAGCTTTTCAGGACTGGTATCCAATATTTTTCCGGCCTGGGCGAAATACGTCTGTGCGTTGGTGTCAATCTGTTCGCGGGACAGAACCGGCCGCGTCTTTTTTTTCCCTGTGGGGTCGCCGATCATGGCGGTGAAATCACCGATAATCAGCACGGCCCGGTGGCCCATATCTTGAAATTGACGCAATTTACGCAGCACCACGGCATGGCCCAAATGCAGGTCCGGCGCGGTTGGATCCATTCCCAGTTTTATACGAAGTTGTCGCCGCTCCTTTTCCGCCAGAATCAGCAGTTGGCGCAAATCGGCCGGGCTGTAAACATGATCGGTCCCGGCCAATAGTTCAGCCAGCCGAACGTCCAGGGATTTTGCGGTTGCCGAGGGCGGGCCAAAAGGGTCCGAATGTGCGGGCGTTGCGGTCATGGGAATAAAGTATCCTTCCGTTAAAGTTTTGGCCGCCAGATTCAATCTGTCCGGTGGTTATTGTACCGTGGCGAGCCGATTTGCTCACGAGTGGCCCGTCTTGGGCAGCCCGTAAAAGGTAATATACAGAACCGAAACGGTGTTGAAGGTCGCGTGAAGGGTCATGTCGGACCAAAGATTGCCGGTACGTTCATACAAATAACCCAGCCCGATGCCCAACAGGAAAAGTGTGGGAAACCAGTCGACCGCCCCTTGCGCCATTATCATGTGCACCGCGGCAAAAATGGCTGCGGAAATAAGAATGCCGCCCCAGCGATGTATCGGCTGGATATCACGCAATTTAGAGGTGTATGGATCCACCGCCGGCGGAATCACCGGTACTATGGGCCGGCCAGCCGAAAAGCGGGCCATGGCCGCAGCCCGAATTGAAGTTTCTGAAGCGGCGTCGGTATCGGCGGCGGTGGTTTCAGGCGGCTTAAAAGGCGCATTGGCCGGGGTATCCGCCCGGCTGATAAGGGGCGATTGGGCCTGTGAATCCAATGCCGGCCAGTCCGCGGAACGGGCGGGACGATTTCCCAGGCGGGCCAATAACTCTACCAGGTAGGATTGAACAATGCCCCGGAAAAACAGTTCCTCGCCAATGGGTGCCGAAACACATGCAAGCAGCGCCAGTGCCCATTGATGCAGCGCTGCCGGATGCGAAGCCAGCTCCTTGATCAGCGGATGGACCGGCTCGGGAGCGGCATGAAACGCCTTAAGCGACAAGGTGACGATATCCGCGACGGTTATCAGCAGCGGAAAAAGCAGAACGTAGGCCAGCAGCCCACGCCACAGGCCCGCAGGCAGGCGTCGCCAATTCCAGCCCAAGCCGCCCACTTGCCCGATCCCACCGATAAAGGTACGCCTTGCAATGTAAAGAATCGCGGCAATGCCCAGAATTTTTCCGACAGTGTCCGATGCGATAAGCGTCCAGGAAGCCCAGATTGCGGCTTTTGCGGGCGGCGGCGGTACCAGCAGCGTGCCGATTACATTGCCCACCAGAAATATGCCCACAATGGCTAAAATATGAAGCCACGTCAGGCTGTTGCGGCGCTGCGGTGAATGGGCGAAAACCGCAGTGCCAAATACGCCTGCACGATTTAATACCGACAGACTTGTGATACATAGAAGCAGCAGGATAAGATTCACGAAGTTTAGTTCCTCAGGTAAAAGGATAGTACGCTGAATATACTCCAACAGATCGTTGAAACAAAAAAACTGGAAGTCCGGGCGGCACAGGCCGGCACGCCAATATCCGACCTGCAAAAGCGTTGCGCGGACTTGCCGCCAACCCGCAATTTTTTTGCCGCCATTACACGCAAGCCCACCGGGCTTGTAAATGTCATTGCCGAGGTCAAAAAGGCGTCTCCCTCCGCCGGGGTGATTCGCGCCGACTTTGACCCGGTGGCCATCGCCAAAGCGTACCATAATGCGGGTGCGGACGCACTTTCCGTTCTGACGGACGAGAAATATTTTTCGGGCCATTTATCTTATCTGCAGCGGGTACGCGAAGCGGTGCCGCTGCCGATACTTCGCAAGGATTTTATGATTGACCCATATCAGGTTTGGGAATCTCGGGCCGCGGGTGCCGACGCGATTCTTCTGATTGCGGAAATATTGACGGATTCCCAGCTTTTTGACCTTCAAATTCTGGCTGCGGAGCTGAATTTGACGGCACTCGTGGAAGTCCATGAACTCGACAGCTTGTTGCGGGTGCGGTCTATTCTTGGCTTTCCGATGCGCAGCTACAGCCTGCTGGGAATTAACAATCGGGATTTGACCACCTTTGCCGTGGATTTGAAAACCAGTCTTCGCCTGGCGGAATTTGTGGAAGATAAATCCATTCTGGTGGCTGAAAGCGGCATTAAAGACCGGGCCGATATTCAGCAGCTTAACGGAGCGGGCATTGGAGCGGTCCTGATTGGCGAAACCCTGATGCGCAGCGGCGACATTGGCGGCACCATGGCAAATCTGAAGGGCATTTTCCGACAGTCCTGAATTGATGGGCCATCAGGATCGGCTCTCGTGCGTCTGGCCCGTCGCGTCATTTCCCCGCTGGCAGGGGGCATCCGGCCCGCATGGTAAAGTGTCGCCCGGCGTCAACAGTCAGGTCCCTATTACATTGGCCGCCACGCCGGAAAACAAAACATATAAATGTAAAGCGAACGCTTGGCGGCGGGATGCTCATGCTACGGGATGTCGCCGGAAGGCGGCGTCAAGCATTAAGCGAATGATTAACTTGGTTCATTAATTCCGCGTTAATCCGCGTCCCGATACCGTTTCCGACGTTACCGCTCCCCCTGCGCCGCGGTCGAAAATAAAACCAAAAAGGGCGGCTGGGGCCGCCTGTCCTTCACGAGGCGTTTGCGGCCAATCAATCCTGATTTGCGGGCGTGAGAGATCACCAGGGATTTTAATTGAAAATGGACCACTCCAACGGTGCACAGTTGCATCCTTAACTCGCTGCGTATAAAAGAATGGATTCCCATGTCGGCCGGGCGACCGTTCGACGGCGGCACGACCGAGGGTAGCTCAGCGGTTAGAGCAGGGGACTCATAATCTCCGGGTCGTGGGTTCAAATCCCACCCCTCGGAATGGCGGAAAAGGTCGTTTAGCGCGCGGCGAAAGCAGCCGCCAACGGTTGCTGGTGTTATCGGCACCGAACATAGCCTGCGAGGGAAAGAGTCGCAGGTTCGTCTGGTGATTACGGATGAGACATGACACAGCAAAATTCCCACATCGCATCCCCCGAAGAACTGGAAAAAATTGGCGCTGTCGCCGCCGGGTTTGTTCGATCCGGTCAGGCGGTCGGCCTGGGTAGTGGCCGGGCGGCCCAGGCATTTGTTCGCATGCTGGGCCGCCGTGTGAAGCTGGATCACCTGAATATTGTCGGTGTGCCAACCAGCGAATCCACCGCGCGGCTGGCCCGCGAATGCGGGATTCAACTGGTCAGCCTGCAAGATCAGACCGCACTGGATATTGCGGTGGATGGGGCCGATGAAGTGGATCCATCGCTGAATCTGCTTAAGGGCGGCGGCGGCGATCTGTTGCGCGAAAAAGTGGTCGCCTCCATTTCCCGGCGTCTGGTAATTGTGGTTGGTCGCGAAAAGGTCGTGCCGCGTCTGGGGACGCAATTCCCGGTTTTTCTTGAAATTATCGCCTTCGCCATGCCCACCGTCACGCGTGCTGTGCAGGCCATGGGGGCCACCTGCACGCCCCGGCTACGGCCGGATGGGTCGCTATTCCTGACCGACAATCAGAATCCGCTGCTGCATGCGCGGTTTGCCTGTGAATCACCCTGGTTTGACCGACCACAGGAACTGGATCGGCAATTGCGGTCCATTCCGGGAATTGTGGAAACCGGCCTGTTTCTAAATTTCGCCACCGATGTTCTGGTTGCGGATTCCGACAACAAACTGCGGCACCTGACGCGCGGCAGCCCGGTTTAGCCATCAAAACCCGTCCGTTGGGGCGGCACCGGCTAGTGGAGCACTCCGCTTAAATTCGCGGGTGACGGAACGGTTTATGGCCTTCATGTCATTCACCACAAGCCTCCAATCGGAGCCCTGCCCGTAAATCAGGAATGAACGGCGCATGAGCTACACGATTACCTTTAT
>JAJZEY010000028.1 GCA_021805585.1 Planctomycetota bacterium | reverse complement strand
CTCGCCAATCCCTGGCCCGGCCACCGGGTTCACGTTTCCGTTTCCGGCGGCCGGATTGAAACACTTCACCAGTCCGTGCTGAAACTATCCACAACCCCCGGCGAGTCCATAACCTTTACACCATAGCTCCCACGCCGCATCACCTCCCGCTGCGGCACACGACGCAGCGCGCGACGCGACTGTAGCGGCAACCGAACGTATGAACGGCCACGGTCATCGTGTGGCAAAATTGGTTCTGTTCCGGCCTTTTGCCTTCCAGTTGAAAAAAATCCCGCCGCCGCTTTGGCTCAATGTTTGGCAACGGCCTCGGCTGCGGCCAGCTCGTGCACCGCCGGCCAGGTCAGGCGTCCGGTGACGCGCAGAAGATTCAGCATATTGACGCGCTGCGCATAGCGAGCCTGTTCGTAACCAAGGCGAGCTGAAAGTGCCCGGTCCTGGGCGGTTATCACATCCAGATTGGTCGCCAGCCCCGCACCGAAAGAATGCCGCGCCTGCGCATACGCCGCCGCGGCGGATCGCCATTCCGTATGCAAATTTCGAACCAGGCTGTTGCTGGTAATCCAATTTTGCCGCGCGATGCGCACTTCTTCCAGAACTTTCCGGGCCAGCATCTGGCGGCGCAGAGCCGCCTGTCGCAACACGGAATATGATTTGCGAATATCCTGATAGATCATGCCGCCTTCAAAAATCGGGAAATTGGCACTGAACAGGCCGCTCCACCAACTGTCGCTGGGAAAGCTTTCTTTATATAAAAAAGTATTAAAATTGGCGGAAATAGTTGGGAAATATTCCGCCACCGCCGCCGATACACCCTTTTTTGCGACCAGTTCCGCGGCAGCGGCCGCCTTAAGGTCCTGCCGTTGCGCCAGTGCGATATGATCCAACGAGGCCAGGCTGGGAATGGTTTTGGGCGGATTAAACCGGTTGACCAGAACCGCGCCGGCCAGACTGGGCACTCCAATCAGATACGCCAGCGTGGCTCGGCCATTGTTTACATTTTCCAGAGACCGCGTCAATTCAACGCGCGTGGAGGCCTCATCCGCCTGGGATTGGTACACTGAAAGACGAAGCGCCACCCCGGCTTTTTCTTTGCGCGTCATGGACGCCACGTTCGCCTGCTCAACGCCCAGCGTGCGCCGCAGAACCTTTACCGAACGCTGATCGCTAAGTACCTGATAATAAGTTTGAGCAACCTCTAAAAGCAGGTTGGACTGCATATCCAGCAGCAAGGCCTTCTGTTGACTTGCGTATGCCCCGGCGGCCTGAATGGCCCGGGCGTCGCGCAGCACATTCACATTCAATTGTGCCTGCAACGGCACATCAAAATAATGCGTTTGAAACACATTTCCCAATCCCGGAAAGCCCGTTTCATTAAAGCCCTTACGCTGAAAGTCCTGCGGCGCTATGCCGACGGTGGGCATAAACGTGGCGTAGGCCCGGTCGTGGGCAATAAGGGATTGCAAATAGTCCTCGCCGCCGATCGCCAGACCTTCATTGTTGCTGTTGGCCATGGCCAGCGCTTTGGAAAGCGTCAGGGTATGCCCAACCGCCAACTGCGCCGCGCTTGCGGCCGGATGGGCATGAAGCAACCGGTCATAATGGGCCACCTCCTTTTGCTGATTCACACACCCCGCCAGCAGAGCGGCAAGAACCGCCGTGGCCGGACCCAAACAGGCCCACGCGCCATTCGATTGAACCTTTTTAATATTCCACAGCATGAACGACTCCTTCCTTGCCCTTGGAAGCTGATGAACCGGTAATGGCGATTTGTTGCCTTTTCGCTGTAAAAACATACGGTTTACTCCACAACCGCCGGAGCGGCTTTCTTGAAACTCGGTGTACGCAGCAGCATGGCCACCGGTATGACCAGTAAAAACATGATCGCCAGGTCATGAAACGCATCCACATATCCCAGCATGGATGCCTGCCCATGCAATTGGTTATAAATCACAGCCTCGGCGGTCTTAACCGCATGACCGGCGGAAAGGCCCGCTCGCTCCAGCATGGAGGTTAATCCATGCAGCACCCGCGGATAGACCGGGTTTGACCGCGTCACGTTACCAACCAGAAAATTCTGCTGCCGCTGCGCGCTGTTGGCCACAAAAGCGGTCGCCGCGGATATTCCCACACTGCCCCCGATATTACGCGCCAGGTTTAAAATGCCGGAAGCGTCGGATATGCGATCTCGTGGCACAAACGCGAACGCGGCGGTATTAAACGGTACAAACAAAAATGCCAGGCCCAGCCCCTGCACACCGCGGCACCAGGCCAGCGTGGCAAAATCGGCGGATAGGTTCAGCCCCCCCATCAGCATCAGTGCCGCCACATTCACCAGAATTCCAAAGGTGATCAGCCATCGCGTCGGCACCCGCGGCACAAGGAATCCGACCAGCGGCATCAGACAGAAAACCACCATCCCGCCGGGTGCCAGCACCATGCCGGCCTGCCGGGCATCGTAGCCCATCAGTGTTTGAACCATCAGTGGCAGCAGCGTCGTGGTGGAATAAAGAATGCCCCCGAAAATGAACATCCCCAGTGTCGCCAGGCCGAAGTTGTTATCCTTCAACAGCCGGAAGTTGATGATCGGATGCGGTTCATACCATTCCCATATAAATCCCACGACCAGCCCGAAAATCGCCAGAAAGGCAAGCAGGCGAATGGTCGGCGAAGAAAACCAGTCGGCATCCTGGCCACGGTCCATCATAATCTGCAGACTCGCCAGCCCCAGGGTAATAAGCCCCAGACCGATGTAATCCACGCCCGTTTCACTGATTTTGACGCGCCGCTGTGTCGGCGGGTCACGCAACAGCACCAGCAGCGCCAACATGGTGACGATGCCAATAGGCACATTTATAAGGAAACACCATCGCCACGAATAATTATCGGTAATCCATCCCCCCAGCAGCGGACCAAGCACCGGCCCCACCACCACCACAATGCCATAGACCGCCATGGCCGCACCGATCTTTTCCCGCGGAAACGAATCACGCAAAATCGCCTGCGTGCCCGGCTGCAAGCCGCCCCCGCCCAATCCCTGCAAAACACGGCAAATCAAAAGAATGGGAAAACTCGGTGCCAATCCCACCATCAGCGAACTGATGGTGAAGACCGCCATGCAACCCATGAAATATTTTTTCCGGCCAAACACCGCTGAAAAAAATCCGTTCAGCGGCAACACAATGGCGTTGGCCACCAGATAGCTGGTCAATACCCATGTGCTTTCATCCACCGTGGCGGACATGGCCCCGGCGATATGAGGCAATGCCACATTGGCGATGGTGGTGTCCAGCACCTCCATGAATGCCGCCATAGCCACCAGCGGCGCAATCAGCCAGGGGCTGATCATCGGTTTGGCCGGAGTATAGCCCGCGCCGGTCGCGGTTGTCGGCGATGAACCCGCGGCACTCATTGCACTTTTACCTCCGGCACAGCCGACATTCCAGATGCCAAATAAGGCATTTTCTTCGGCAGGTTCTTAAACAGAATTTTGACCGGCACCCGTTGCACAACCTTCACATAATTGCCCGTGGCATTTTCCGGCGGCAGCAAGCTGAAGGATGCCCCGGTGCCCGCTTGAATACTTTGCACATATCCCTGAAACGTAGCGTTTGGATAGGCATCAATGCTGATGGTGGCCGGATCGCCTGGTTTCATTTTCGTCAGCGCGGTTTCCTTAAAATTAGCTATGACCCACATGTTCGGCCGCACAATATTAAGGAGTGTCTGGCCTGCCGTTACGTAATCACCCGGCTCAACGGATTTTTGCGTGACATAACCGCTGGCCGGGGCTTTAATCACACAATAGGAGACATTCAGCATGGCCTGCCGCAGGGCGGCCTTTAATTCGGCCACCTGAGCTGACTGGCTTTGAAAGCTGCTGGTTTTGCGGCCAATTTCTTCCGGCACAACATTTACAGAGGCAAGCTGCGCCTGCGATTTTTGCAGACCCGCCGCCGCCTGATTCAATTGAGCCCGCGCCGCAAGAACTCCCTGCCGGGCCGCGTAAACCGCCGCGTTCGCCTGCGCTAAAGCCGCAACTTTGGCCTGCACGTTCTTCCGGGCGGCCGTTACATTGGCCTGGGCCGTAATCGAAGCCGCACGATAACCCTCCAGTTGAACCGGAGTTACATCGCCGGTTTTTAGCAATGTCGCATAGCGATGATAGTCATCATTCGCCTTGGCGGCCTGAGCCTCCGCGGCCTTCACCTGAGCGGCGGAACGGGCGATATCCGCCTTGGCCGAAAGCACCATGGCTCTGGCCTGCGCCAGCGAACTTTGTGACTGGGCAATGGCCGCTCGGCCGACGGCAATGCCGGCCTGCGCAATAACAACCTGCGCCTGGGCTTGCGAATAGGCGGCACTGGAAGTTTTATTCACCAGCGCCAGGTCAAATTGCCCGCCCACCGCCGCAGCCCGCGCGGACGCAAGCTGCGCCTTAATTCGATCCAACTGGGCCTGATAATTTCGCGGATCAAGCGTAACGAGCACCGTACCTTTTTTTACAAACTGGTTGTCCAGAACCCGCACAGCAAGCACCGGAGCGGCAATTTGCGGCGCAATCTCAACCACATGCGCCTGCACAAAGGCATCATCCGTAGACATATATTTTTGCGAATGAATGTACCATGGAATACCCACCACCAGCCCCAGCACAAGCAGAATGCCACCGCCAATGATGAATATTTTCTTTCGCCTGCCGGCTCCATTCGGCGGAGGCCCGACCGCCGACGCAGCGCTGGAACCCGTCGGTTCGCCCGCGTTCATTGGCGCAGCAGCGCTGGCCCGGGCACCGCTGCCTGTGGACGAAACATTACTCATCTTGCAACTCCTGATTGTACCAAACCTGACTCATTGAATTTCCCTGCGGCTACCGCGAATCCGGCCGGCCGTCGAAGGCACGGCCACATTCGGTGCCGGCCCGCCCGCGGCGACCGCCGCAATCCCGCCCAACGAAAATCGGGTAATATGATCCACAATTTCCCGAAGCTGGTCGGCGTCAAAATGGTCTTTGCCGCGCAGCCGCAGAATTATCGGCCGGCACCGGTAATAAAACTGCCCCTGGGCGATAATGCTTTCAATCAGCATATCCGTTTCGCTGGGGGCTAAACGCCGGCTTGCAAGGCGATGAATGATATCGCCCAGCCGTTTGCGGCGTAACTTTATGACATCCCGTATAAACGTTTCGAGTGCGGGCGTCGGCTCGGCGAGTTCGCGGCAGATGATTCGGGTATGCCACTGCAAACGATCTTTGCGAAGCAGCGTTTGGATATAGGCATCAATAAACGCCCGCAGCGCCGCACGCGGTTCCATGCGCCCAAGTTCATCGGATTCCAACAGTCGTGAATGGCTGCAACTGGCACGACCGAATTTAATAGTTTCCTCATACAGCCGTTCTTTCCCACCAAAATGGTAATTGACGGCGGCTATATTCGCTCCGGCGGCTTTGCAGATCATGCCTATTGTTGTGCTGTGAAACCCATGCTCCGCGAAGGCCTCTCCGGCAGCCAGCAGAAGACGTGTACGCGTGGAATCCCGACCCGTCGGCACATCAGCGGCGGCGATCGCCGCGCCGACCGGCTGCGGCCCGCTTTCAGTCGTGTCTTCCGGCACATGGCTTTTAGAATTCAGCTTCATATCCGCATCATCCGACTGCGATTCCTGTAGCGGGTTTGCATGGGGCCGATGGCCGGGCACACGTCCGGTCACACATATTGTTCACCGCCCGACCCGCACCCGCCGCTCTCACATCAGTTTAAAACAACCATTTGAAATGTCAAGTTCAAATGTTAAGTTCAAATGGTTATTTGATTTTCCACAATCTGGCGGCTATACAGTAAAGTTACCGTTCGGGCACCGGCACCGGCGGAATTCCGGTAAAGCCCCCGCACCGCGGTCCGCCGGCCCGCGGCGCACGGCCCTTACACCTTTTGGAGCATCGACTCACTTATGAAAAGCCTTTTGTTTTCCCCCATCACTTTGGGCAAGCGCACGCTGGTCAATCGCCTGGTGGTCGCACCCATGTGCCAGTATTCCGCACAGGACGGGGCGGCCACTGACTGGCATTTTCAACATCTTTCCCAGCTTGGTTACAGCGGTGCGGGCCTGGTGATGCTGGAGGCCACCGCCGTCGAACGCCGCGGACGCATCAGCCATCGCTGTCTCGGACTTTATTCCGACGGCTGCGCGGCGGCACTTGCGGACGTCATGGCGAAAGTCCGGCGGCTGTCCGGTCCGACACAGTTCGGAATTCAGCTTGCCCATGCGGGGCGGAAAGCTTCCACCCATATTCCATGGGCAGCCGAACATGGCCCTCTGAAGCCCGGCGAAGATCCGTGGATCACCGTCGCACCGTCCCCCATTCCCTTTGATTCGCACTGGCACACTCCCGCCGCATTGGACCACCATGGATTGGAAACGGTTATTCAGTCGTTTATGCAGGCGGCCCGCCGCGCGGTGGCCATCGGCTTTGACGCCATTGAAATTCATGCCACGCACGGCTATCTCCTGCACCAGTTCCTTTCGCCGCTAAGCAATCACCGGACCGATGAATTCGGAGGAAATCTGGAAAATGCCATGCGTTTTCCCCTTCAGGTGGTCACGGCGGTTCGCACGGTTGTTCCGCCGGAAATCATTCTGGGAGTGCGCATCACCGGAACCGACTGGGCGGACGGCGGCTGGACCCTGGAGAACGCCGTGGAATTTGCCCGATGCCTCAAGGCCATCGGGATAGATTATGCGGACGTGTCCTCGGGCGGGCTGGTTCCCCATGCCAACATTCCGGTTGCACCGAATTACCAGGTTTCACTGGCCGAAGCGGTGAAAAAGCAATCCGGCATTGAGCCCCGCGCTGTGGGCATGATCGCCACGCCGCAACAGGCCGAAGACATTATTGCATCCGGTCAGGCGGATATGGTGGCCATGGCCCGCGCATTTATGGATGACCCGCGATGGGGCTGGCATGCCGCCGAAACCCTCGGTGCCACCGACCAGATCGCCCGGCACTGTCCGCCGCAATATCAGCGGGCCATGCGCGGCTCCTGGCCCGGTGCGGCCCTGGTGCGGCCGTTGCCTTCCTGAAATAAATGCCTCTTTTTTTGATTGGTTGTCGGCCCATTAATAGGATTAAATTAAATGAATACATGGATTAATATTCAGGTCGCGGATGGCCATTCATTGGGTGCGTTCCAGGTTTTGCCCCAGGGCGATTGCCTGGGCGGACTGGTTGTGATTCAGGAAATATTCGGCGTAAATAAGCATATTCAGAATTGCGCGGCAGCATGGGCGAAAAAAGGCTGGATGACGGTGGCACCATCCCTTTTTGATCGGTATCAGCCGGGCGTGCAGCTTGGCTACACACCGCAGGATATGCAGGTCGGCATGACCTATGTCAAACGCGAAAACGCCATTCCCAATGCACTCACGGATATTGCGGCCAGCGTGCGGTATATTTCCAGTCAATTGCCGGGAAAGAAAATCGGCGTGCTGGGATATTGTTATGGCGGCACACTCGCATGGCTTTCCGCCGGGCACCTGCCTGTGGCTGCGGCAGTCGCCTATTATGGCGGATATATTGCCCAAAGTCTTTCCGTTATTCCCAAGTGTCCCGTCATGATGCACTTTGGCCGACTTGATGAACATATCCCACAAACAGATGTGGAACTTATTGGAAAGACCCATCCGGCGGCCGAGATATTCGTTTACGAAGCGGATCATGGCTTTAATTGCGACCAGCGCGCCAGCTTTAATTCGACGGCATCAGCATTGGCACAACAGCGTTCCAATGACTTTTTGTACAAACACCTGGCTGCAAAATAGAAAGCGGGTCCATGAAGGCGATCAAGCCCTTGACTTGCCCCATGGCTCTCCTACTATACTTCGTGATGTTTCCGGCGGTGCAAAAATGAATGTCCTTGTGGCAGTACCTGTATTCAATGAAGAGCGTCACCTGAAAAAGGTGCTCGCGGATATTGTCGCGCATTCTCCGACCGCCGACGTGCTGGTGGTCGATGACGGCTCTTCCGATGCCACACCGCAAATCCTGAAAACGATCGCGGATATCGACGTTTTACGGCATCGCCGCAATATGGGATATGGCCAAAGCCTGATCGATGCATTTTCTTATGCTTCTGGCAACGGCTACAAATGGGTAATCACAATTGATTGCGATCAGCAGCATGAGCCGGTCAAAATTCCGGAATTTATCGATCGCGCAATGCTGGATCAGTCCGACATTATCAGCGGATCGCGCTATATGCATGAACTGCCGCGCGATGGCGACCCGCCCGCCGACCGCCGCATGATCAACATGCTGATGACCCAGGTCATCAATCGGAATCTGAATTTGGATCTGACCGACAGCTTCTGCGGATTCAAGGCCCACCGGGTTGACGCCATGGCGGATTTGCGGCTGACCGAACGCGGCTATGCATTTCCGATGCAATTCTGGGTTCGCGCGGCACAGGCCGGGCTTAGAATAGAGGAACACCCGGTGCGACTTATTTACAACGATCCCAATCGCCATTTTGGCGGCCAACTGGACGACCCCAATCGGCGGCTCCGCCACTATCTGGACCTTTTCTTCCGTGAAATCCGTCAGGGGGAAATGCTTCAAACGACAACCGGCACCCTTGCCGCAAGCGGTTAATGGCGAACACACGCTGCGGACATTGCCGATAGCCTGCACACCATGGTCCGTTTTACCACGCGCCGGAACAAGGGAAACACCAATTCAAAATCTATGCCCATGTTGCGATTAAAATTATGTATCTAACGTGGTCCGGCGGCTAAATCAGCATGGCCAGCGGGTTTTCCAGGATGCCCTTAAGCGTAGCCAGGAATTCCGCCGCCAAAGCACCATCCACCACGCGGTGGTCGGATGAAAGCGAAAGCGTCATCACCATAGCCGGCACGACCTGGCCGTTTTTTACCACGGGCCGTGCTTCTGTTCCACCCACCGCCAGAATGGCCGCCTCAGGCGGGTTTACAATGGCTTGGAATTCCCGAATGCCGTACATTCCCAGGTTGCTGATGGTAAAAGTACTTCCACCCATCTGATTGGCCTTAAGCTTTTTCGCCCGCGCCAATTCGGCCAGTTCCTTAATTTCCGCAGATATCTGCCGAATACCTTTAACTTGCGCATCGCGAATCACCGGAACCACAAGGCCATCTTCTATGGCAACGGCGATACCCAGATTCACCGTGCCATGCTGCACAATGGCTGTGGGCGTAAAGCTGGCATTTATTGCGGGAGTTTGCGCTATGGCCGTGGCCACCGCCTTGGCGATAAAATCAGTCACGCTAAGCTTGACCGGGGCAAGCTGTTCATTGGCGGATTTCCGCAAAGAAAGCAGGGCATCCATCTGCACATCAATGGATACATAAAAATGCGGAATCGTCTGTTTGGCCTCCAGAAGCCGCCGGGCAATTGTTTGACGGATGGTGGAAAGCGGTATGGTTTTGGCTTCCAACCGCGCCGCCGGCACTGTAGCAGCTTTTCCAGCCTTTGCGACCGTTGAAACCGCCGCCGCCCTTGGGGCGGCCAGCACATCACGTTTAATAATTCGGCCATCCGGCCCGGTCCCCTGAAGCCCCGCAAGATTCACACCTGTTTCCAAAGCAATTTTGCGAGCCAACGGCGAAACACGCTGCTTTTGCTCCCCTGTGGACGCTGAAGCAACGACGCCCGCAGGACTCGACGCCGGTGCAGGAATTGGAACCGGAGCAGGCGCTGGCACCATAACCGGAGTTGAAGCGGGCGATGCCGGCGCCACCAACGATGCCGCCGCCGCCGGAGCCGCTGGAGCCGCCGCGACGTTGGCTCCGCCGGTGCCGACGGCTTTGGCCACCGCGGCAACATCTTCACCCGGCTTAGCCAGTACCACAATCAACCCACCCACGGGGACTTTCCCGCCTTCGGGAATTACGATTTTGGCCACGGTACCGGCTTCAAACGCCTCAAGTTCCTGCGTAGCTTTATCGGTTTCAACTTCGGCAATAATATCGCCGGGCTTTATAATATCGTTTTCTTTTTTTGCCCAGCGTACCAGCGTGCCATCGGTCATGGTGTCGGATAATTTGGGCATGGTGATTTCTATGGGCATTTGGATTCCTTTTCTGCGTTCAGTGCCGGCCGGTACACGAAGCCGGTCCTTTCCCGATAGTGTAGCCCGCTTTTGTCATTCCGTTAAGTCCCTGCCAAACTCCTGAACCGTTTAGACAATCCGAAACGATTCCAGCAGTTGCCGCTGATCCCGTTCGTGCATGGCCGCCAGCCGCTGGCGCAGAGCCGCGTGGTCGGGGGTATAGCTGTCAAAATTTGCCGCCGCATCGGCCAGCAGCCGCACCAGCCCGAAAAAATCGTCCAGGTGAATGGTTTCGGCCGCAATATGCGGGCCGGCGGTTGGAATGGCCGCATGCATCCGCGGCTCGGCCATATTGTGATAATTCCCCAATGCCAGGCAGACCGCGGCGGTGTCATATCCGAAGGCGGCAAAAGCGCTTGAATCACATGTGCCGCCATCCATAAGTTGCCGCTGGTAAAGAAACGAAGGGTCCGTATCCGCAATGCCGCCTGCCCGCATGGAAAGAAAACGGGTCAAAGCCGGGCTGAACGTCAGCGATTTATCCCCCACGCGAATCACAGGCCCCCGCCCCTGGGGAACGTGATCCATCGCTTTGCTGGTTTCAATGCCGATCATGCATGACGATGCCGGAATCAGCCCGCGACTGGCCACCGCCAGTGCCCCGGCAAAGCCCACTTCCTCGGCCCGCGTGAGCAGCAAACGGACATTTACCGCCGCGCCCCGGGCGATAAGTTCATCCAACACATAAAGCCCGACCGCCGCACCGGCCAGATCATCGCATACACGTGCGGCAAACAATCGGTCTATGGTCATCGCGTCGGGCAACGCCCACATCCCGATCGAACCCGGCGGTACGCCTTCCGCCGCCGGACCCTCAGGCTTGGCCAGAATAACCCGCATCGGCTGATTGCCGATGGCCGGTTCCACCGAAAGCACCCGTGTCGGAACCCATTGCCCGGCGGGCCGCTGTGCCATGTCATGCGGCAAGGCCAGTTGGCTTTCCGGATGCCATATCCCCACCGCCGCACGATCAAAACAGGACGGCTTAACGCCTCCGCGGAAAATGGCTTCAAGTGTGCCATCAGGCAGTATTTTTTTCACCAGAAAGCCGGGGTGGTCCAGATGCGCTTCCAGAACCAGTTCGGATCGGCCCGGCGAACCGCACCGGTATAGCAGATGCACATTACCCACGGCATCCAATTGCACAAGAATTTTATCCCGGCGCTCCGGTGCGGCTGCCCACAGGCGAATATAGGCCACCGCGTAGGCCTCCGCATAAGGCGCGGTGGGCACATTGCACAGTTCCGAAAGTATCGACATATCTTGTGTCATAATGAGGATGGCCCGGCCCGATCCGCCGGCCCCTCATCCGATTGTCCGGCGGGCGGTGATCCTGAATTCTCCGGCGGCTCAACCTTTGGTTGTCCCGCCGGCGTGCCCGCGGCCATAAGTCCGCGGCGACCGTTTTCCGGCGTTCCCGCTGATGTTTCCGTGAATATATCCGTTACCGGTTGTCCGTCCACGTGCTGGCGAACAAGCAGATATATAATGGTGCTGCTGCTGAAGTAAAACGACATCACAAACGCACCCAGCAGGCTCACCAACATGAAAAGCCAGAAATACAGGCCTATGGCCCCTGCATATTCGCTCCAGTTCATCGCCCACCAGTTAATCGGCGGAATAAGCCGGCCCAGCCGCGGGGTCGCCCACATGCTGTCCAGTTTGCCCCCGCCGGTATACCAGCCGTGAGTTGTGCCAAAAAAGCTCATCCCCCCGGCCACCACTGCATGTGCGGCATACAGCAGCACAAATACTGCGACCGTCAGAAAAAGATAGGTCAGCGCCCCGTAAATCAGGGAACAGATTGAATAAAAAAGCATCCGCCATGGCCGCGAATACACATAGCTGAAGCTGCGGCTGATGGCATCAAATGAATCGGAACCTTCCACCGCCAGCGTCGGGTAAATAAGGCTTGCCCCGCCCAACAGGCCCAGCACCATAAGCATGATAATCAGGCCGCCAATCAGGAAAACCACAAAGCCAAACCCGATCAGCACTTCACCAATTATCGGTATCGCCCCCACCATTGCAATAAGGCCAAACCCGATGGATGTGCCGATAATGGTCGCCAACGGCAACAGGGGCGCTTTGATAAACGACCCCAGATGCGACCGCACAAACCGCACCACCAGCCGCGATTCGGGTTGGGCACCGGAGAGTTTCAATGCTGAATATCGGCAAATAAACGCCCCGGCAAACGCAATTGCGGCCAGGCTTATCACAAGAAATGCCAGCAGACTAAGCAAATACCCCGTCCGCCGAAAAAACAACGACACGGCCCCCTCATGCGACGCCTTCTGCATAGGCGCGGCACCGAGCAATAGCCAGCCGGGGCCGGTAACGCACATATTCGCCAGACAGCCGACGACGGTATCCGATTTCCAGAGCCGGTGGATGGATCGCGGTGCAAGCCCCACCTGAATTTGCCAGACCGGGGCGGCGGTTGGATCATCCGCAGGGCTGACGGCGGCCCGATCGGGTGCGACGCGGATTAAGCCCAGCGAATTATCAATCAGTCGCGAAAACTGATGACATTCAAATTTTAAAAGCGCATCAAAAATTCCGCGCCCGGCCGAGTGACGAATTGCCATCATCTGCGCCAGCAGCATTTTGGCCGCCCGCCGACGCAATTTTGCCGGCTGAATACTGGTGCCATCCGCGGCCGTGGGCGTAATCTTATATGAATCGGCCACGCTTCGGTGAAACTGCTTTTCAAACGCATGGCACAGCGTGGTATACGCCGCCCGTGGGTTTTGGCTTTCCGCCTGAATTCGGGCGGCGGATAAATTTCCCGCGTATGTATCCAATACCTGCGTCAGAAGCTGCTGCCTGTTATCCTGCGCCTGCAGGACATAGGCCCGGTAATGGGCCGCATTCATGGTTTGAAACGTACTGATTTCACCCGGCAGAACCTGCGGCCCCCACACCCCATC
>JAJZEY010000021.1 GCA_021805585.1 Planctomycetota bacterium | reverse complement strand
TCGGAAAATGGGGCATCGGATGGATGGATGTTGTTTTCATTTGTTTCACTGGCGTTGTCCGCATAAACCAGAATGTCCGGGTGGCAGCAGCAGGAGGCCCCCGGACCGGCCACCACCACCAATCCCGAATGCTCCGCCAGCGATTTTGCAAACGCCTCCAGACGATCGGCATCCAGAAATTGTTTCATGGCCAGCGGGCAGGGTATGGCTGCGGAATGTGGTTCCAGCCAGGGTGCAATAAGGGTGTCAATCAGCGATTGAATTTTCAGGGTTTGGTGGCAATCCAGCACAACGGCGTCGGGCAGCGCGGATCGCAAATCCGCCAGCAGAAAGGCGGAATTCACGCGATTGCCGCATTCCACCGCCACAACGGCCTGATGGTGGTGCGCTAATCGACCTGCCGCGGACGCCCGCAGCTCGTGGACAATGGCCGACCAGCCAATCCAACTTTGAAGGGGTGGGTGAACCGGATCGCGGTCGCTGTCTATTTTTAACTGTTCATCGGGATTCTTCATAGCTCATGGGTCCCATGCAGCGAAACGAAGGCGCGTATTTACCGTCCGGCACCGGCGGGCACGGCAGGGTTTGCACCAGGCACAAACGGCAGTGGCGGTGTCGGGCAGCCGCGCTGGTACATGCTTCGCGTGGCACCGGAAATATCCACACTGCTTTTAATATCGCAGGCGTGGGCGTCCGCTCCCAGGCCAAAATCAGTTTCGACCAGATTCTGAATTTCCGTCATTTCCGCAGGCGACGGATATTTGCCATCACAGGCGGCGGCAAATTCAGCAAGTTCCGTGCTGTTGTTGATATTGGGCTGTACGCTTACCAATGCAGGCCAGGTCAGCAGCCAGCGGATGGCCAGTTGGCCCATGGTCCCGGAATATTGTTTTTGAATATGCCGCAGTTTTTCAACTTTTTTCAGTCCGTAAATAAGCCAATTTCGATCGCGGTATTTGCGATGATCCGTAAAGGTGCTGTTTTCCGTGTACATGTCCTGCAGAATACCGGAACTGTGCGGCACCCGGCTGATAATGCCGCCGGTGCCGGTATGCGCGGCAATTTCACAAAACTCCCGGCCCGGATGCTGTTCAAGCATGTTAAAAACCGTTTGTACCGTGGGCGCTTTCCACTGTTGCAGGGCCACGACTCCTTCTTCCCGCCAGCCGATGGCCGGCCCCAGCGCCACGCCCCAGGCGCGGATTTTTCCGGAATGTTGAAGCGTTTCCAGCGTGCTGCGCAAATCGTCATTCATTTGCCACAGTTTCAGGTTATGAGCCTGCCACAGGTCTATGTAATCGGTCTTCAGCCGTTTGAGTGACTCTTCCAGTGCTTTGCGGAGAAACGCGGGCGAAAAATCCTGCCGCCGTTCCTTGTGGGAACCTTCGGTGCCGGGGTCGGAATAAAAATCGTAGCCGAACTTGGTGGAAAGGATGATTTTGTCACGACCGGCGTAACGCAATGTGTCCACCATCAGCTTTTCGGCGCGGCCATTGTCGTAGGCGTCGGCGGTGTCAAAGAAATTCACGCCCAGGTCAAATGCCTCATTTTGCAAACGAATGCCTTCCGGTTCATCCGCCGCGGTTTTGCCCCACATGAAGCTGCCGAAAATAAAATTACCAAAGGAAAGCTCCGATACACTGATGTCCGTTCCAGGTATAAGGCGATAACGCATGGGTTAAAACTCCGTCAATGCGAACAATTTTGTCCGGCAACAGTTTAGCAGATAACGTTCTGCGGGTTAACTCCATGGCGTAAAAAAATGTGGCTTAGCGCTTTAACCGGCTTTGCGAGTTTGTTCTGGCCCTTGGGGACCGATTCTGCTATTCTGGACTCATGTTGGCATTGGGCTTGCGGCGGTTTTGCCGATGCGGCGGAGGCCGGGCGTTTTCCCGGAATTGTCGATTTTTGAGTTGCTATGGCTGCTACAACTAAACGCGGAAAGAACACGACGCGCAGTCGCAAGCCCTCGACCGCATCCGGCGTGGAATCGGTGGCATTTGTATCACTGGGCTGTCCGAAAAATCTTGTGGATTCCGAACGTATGCTTGGTCTATTGGCTGCCGATGGAATTGGTGTCACGCCCGACCACGCATCAGCGGATGTCATTGTAATCAATACCTGCGGTTTTCTGGATGCCAGCCGCCAAGAGGGGTTGTCGGTCATTCATGAGGCGCTGGCAACCAAGCAAGCCGCAGCGCGGCAGGGGCGTCCGGTACGGGTGGTGGTGGCCGGATGCCTGGTCCAGCGCGATAAATCCCGCCTGCTGGATGAGGCTCCGGGAATTGACGCGCTGGTTGGTGTGTTCGACCGGGAAAATATAGTTCAGGCGGTCAGAGGCCCGGCGGAGGATATCCGCCAGACCGATAAAAATCTGGGGCCTTTTCACACCGTTACGCAATTGATTTCCCGTCACGATCGCACCAAACCGGGGTACCAGGAGCATGATGACGCTCGCCTGCGTCTTACGCCGCGGCATTTTGCCTACCTGCGTGTGTCTGAAGGGTGCAATCAGGGCTGTACGTTCTGCACCATACCCAGCATTCGCGGTCGCATGAGAAGCAAACCACTGGACCGGATTCTTCGGGAGGCGACGGAATTAATTGCCGATGGCACCTTTGAATTAAACTTAATCGGTCAGGATACGACCAGTTATGGAACGGACATCGGCTACGACGGGCCGGGGCAGGGTCTTTCCGGGATGCTGCGGGCGTTGGATTCGCTGCGCGATGTCGGCTGGCTACGGTTAATGTATGCGTATCCCAGTTGTTTTACGGATGATATGATCCGCGCAATTGCCGATGCTCCGCATCTGGTCAAATACATTGACATGCCATTGCAACACATGAATGACGATATTCTGCACGCCATGCGGCGCAAGGTGACGCGAAAGCAGATTCAAACACTGCTGGAAAAATTACGCCGCTGGATTCCCGGCATGAACATCCGCACCACATTTATCAGTGGTTTTCCGGGCGAAACCCAGGCCCAACATCGTGAGCTTCTAAAATTTATTCAGGATTTTGAATTCGACTGCCTGGGCGTATTTGAATATTCACCCGAACCGCAAACTCCGGCAGGACGACTTTGGCGGACCATGGCGGTGGCGGCGGATGTGGCCGCGGGGCGCAAAATGGAAATCATGCTGGCTCAGCAGGCGATTGTGCTCAAAAAGAATCAGGCCATGGTGGGGCGCGTGCTGGATGTGCTGGTCGATTCCGTGGATAAAGCGAAGCGGACCGCTATCGGTCGGCATGCCGGGCAGGCACCGGATATTGATGGGCAGGTATTTGTGCGCGGATATGCGGCGCGTCCGGGCGAACTGCTGAAAGTCGAAATTCAAGAATTCAAGCACTACGATCTGATGGGGCGGGCGCTGGCGAGCAGCCGATTCGCCGCAGGCACGGGGCGGGTTGCTTTACCGGTGGTGGGTTAAGTGGCGCGGCAGCGGGCGGTTGGGCCGCGGCTTGGGCGAGGGTAACAGGCATGAACGGGTGTGGATAATGTATCGGCAAGTGCCTAACTTGATTACCGTAAGTCGGCTGGTGATTACCGCCCTGTTTTTTATCGCCATTAACCTGCGCGTGGGGGCTAATCATTTTACGATTCTGATGGCGGTTTGCTTCGGACTTTTTCTGCTGGCCACAGGCAGCGATGTGCTGGATGGCTATCTGGCGCGATCGTGGAAAGTGGAAAGCGCTTTTGGCCGGGTGGTGGATCCCTTTGCCGACAAAATTCTTATTTGCGGGGCGTTTGTCTTTTTCTGTTCTCCGGTGGTGCCGGTGGCTGTGGTGGAGGCCTGCGCGCATCCGGCGATCTATTCGCCCACTGGAATTGCGCCCTGGATGGCGGTGGTGCTGATTGCCCGCGAATTTCTTGTAACCGGCATTCGCGGCTTGGCTGAATCCCGCGGGATAGACTTTCGCGCCAAATGGATGGGCAAACTGAAAATGTTTTTTCAGTCTATTGCCGTCGGCGGCGTGGTGGTCTGCTTTATGGCCGCCTCTCCGTTGCGTGGCAGTATGGCGCTCTATGGGCTGCTGGTGGCACGGGATGTTGCAATCTGGCTGACCGTTCTGATCACGGTGGTATCGGCGTGGCAATATATTGTCAGCGGCTGGCGGGTTATGAGACCCGCCTGATTGGCCGGGACACTTTTACCGTTGCCGGATCGCCAGGCTTGCCGATTATCAGCGGACCGCGCACTTGGCCCGCAGCCCGAAACCCGATGGTTCGGCGATTTGATGGTTGCACTTTTCCTGGTTGGCGGGTAATAAATAAGGCGCAATTTGCATGGGTTGGCGGATATCGGACCGCAACACAGCCCCTTAAGCCCTAAACACGAACCAAAGAAGATATTTGAAACAGGAGTTTCTGATGGCACCGTTTGACAACTTTGTATCCGCAGTCGCCCAGGCGCTTCAGCAGCGCGTCGCCAAGCCCGAATGCCCGCTTTGCAAACAAACACAATGGGTGATTAACGATGTCCCGGTTTCCGCACCGGTATTTGAGAAATCAGGCGAAATTAAATTCCCCGGTTCGGCCATGCCGCTGGCCGCTCTTATTTGCCGCAACTGCGGTTACACGGCCCTGATTTCTCTGGGAGCCTTGGGCATGCTTAAGCCGAATGCGGCCGCTCCGGTCGCAACTGCCGAACCTGCGACAACCAACGGCGAATAAGTGTCCGGTTCGGCACTGTGCCGCCCAGGGGCGGCGCGCCGTGGATAATTACCGCGGCATTGTGGCAAAGGGGCCTTTGCGATTTTTGCGATAGGCTTGCAGACGTTCAATAACCAGTGGCGGCAGAAAGCCGCCAAGGTTTGCCAGATCCCCGCCGAGCGCGGCAATCTGTCGGATAAGACTGCTGCTGGTAAAGCCGAATTTTTCGTTGGTCATGATAAAAACGGTTTCCACTTCGGCCACGGCTCGGTTGGTTAGCGCCAGTTGAAATTCGTAGTCCAGGTCGGTCATGTTGCGCAGGCCCCGGACAATGGCGACGGCACCGCGCTGGCGCACCAGGCCGACGGTCAGGCCATCGTAAGCCTCAACCGAGACATTGGACGTATTGCTTAGAAGCTCGCGAATCATTTCCAGCCGCTCGGTTAATGGAAATAATTCCGATTTTTCAGGATTTTTACCAATCGCGACAATCAGGTGGTCAAAAAGTTTGCGGCCCCGCATGATCACATCCAGATGGCCGAGCGTCGGGGGGTCAAAAGTACCGGGGAATACGGCTATTTTACGATCCTGGGTCATGGCAAAATTCTCCAGAAAGGGCAGCGGACGCGGACAGCTGCGGGCAATCGTCCGCTTTCAGCCAGCCGATGAACCACCAATTTACCCGCAGAGGGATTGACTTGTCCAAAATTCCAAGTATTTTACCGGCGTTCGGTTGATTGTCGGCCGCTGGCCGGGCCGCCATGACGCAATGGGGCATCGGTACACAAAACGCTGATGCTGAACCGATAAATGAGTCAGGCCGTGAATAAAACAACGGCGTTATGGAGAAAATTATATGACGTGTAACCTCCTTTCCTCGGTCAAATCTAAACTTCCGGGACGGTTGGCGGCGGCAGCCGGGGACGTTTCCCTGAAAATGTTTCATTTACCGCAACTGCCGGTGGTTCCGCTCATCGGCTTTGTAACCATTGCCGACGCGCGGAATGCGACGGCGCGGCTGCTGTCGGAACTTCAGGCGGATACGGGTGATAACCAGGGACTTGAATCGATGGCCAAACGCCGTCGCGACCCGGAGGAGGATGAGTTGGAGGATGAAGATGAGGATGATCTGGAGGACGATGACGAAGACGACGACGATGACGAAGACGACGACTTTGACGCCGAAGATGATCTGGACGATGACTTTGAAGATGATGACATGGATGATGAGGATGACATCTTCTATGAAGAGGATGAAGATGAATGATCGGCCTTGCGCGGCGACTCGCGGCTTAATGCGAATTTCCGGCAAGCCGCGCCGCGATTAAAGACCGGCAGGCCCAAATTATTTCACATCCGAACAAACCGCCTTCCGCGAGCCAGCGTTGTTTTCCACCTGCGTTCGACGTTACACTGGCGTTGGTATGAAATGCGGCAATAGCTACCCAATGGTCGAAAGCCCGCTTGAGATGAATGGCGGCATTAATTCCGGCAACGCGGTGCGGCCGGCGCAGCCGGTCGCGGGTGATGCGGCCTCGGCGATGGCTATAACCGGTCGGGGGCCGGAGGGGCTGCTGCATGGCAATGAAATAGTCATTCTTCTGGTGCGACCATCGATTTG
This sequence comes from Planctomycetota bacterium, assembly GCA_021805585.1. The sequence continues at coordinate 6,806 of JAJZEY010000021.1, read as the reverse complement.
GTATCCGCTGGCCGGCAGCCTGCGTTTTTCCGCAGTGGTGGTGTTGCTGGCGGTCTGGCTGGGGCCGCGGGCAATGGCGTCCCACTGGTTACAGTTCCAGACACTTATCACCTTACCGGCCATTCTGATTACCGTGCGGGTTGCATATGCGATTATGGATTGGCTGTCGCATTGGTATATGCTGACAAATTGCCGGATTATCACGATAAAAGGCGTTCGTCAGCCGGTGTTTTTTCAGGCATCGCTTAGCAAGTTAAGCGATGTTCAATTGATACGCACGCCCCTGGAGCGCTTCCTGGGCCTGGGCAGCATCGGATTTTCAACGGATTCACACATTAATCCGGATAGTTTATGGCATTGGATTGCCCGTCCTGACCGGGTGCATCAGCGGATTGTGCGGACCATGCAGGACCGCCGTAAATAAGGTGTTGGTCGCCTTCTATTCGCATTATTTAAATATAAATATTATCTGTTAGATGGAGCGCGGGCTGGTTTTGGTATTGAAGAAACCCGGTCGGCGGGAATAACCCGCCGGACCACCGCATGGGATGCCACATGGACGGCCTGCACGCCGCGCGGCAATTGAATGGCCAGCAGAGTGCCGTCGGATGCGAAGAAAAAAGCCTCCTGCAACATGGCAAACCGCAGCAGGTTTACCCGCCAGCACCTTTTTGCGGTTAGCCCGTCCATATGAAGGGGCTGGATTCCCATCGTTTGAAGAGAGCAATTCAGTCGCGTGGCCAGCGTGTGGGCCGAAATTTCCGCCAGACGCACCACCACGCCGGCACGATGCGGCATCGCTGCCGCCAGCAGTACGATCGCAGGCATGGGAATCGGCATTTGGCGGGTTGTCGTCAGCTTTATGGCGCTAGAGCCACCGGCGGCGGCTATGTGTAGATTAAGTGTGTCGCCCTGCCATCGGGCACGGACGCTACGTCCGGGCTGGCTCCATAAAATCGTTCTAAGCCACCATGGCCTGGCCGTCAGGCCGGCGACGGACCGCAGGCCAATATTCCAACGAACCGCAGGCAGCGGCCCCGGGCGGATCGCCTGCTGGTTCCATTCCACCCGCCAGCGGCTGGCCTGGCGCCAAATACCCAGATGCAGTGCCCCGATCACCTCCCTCTTGCGCATCAGCAGATACCAGGAATGGTGGCCGAGTATCCGGCCCCTGCCGGGCTGAACGGTCGGGACCTGTTGCACATGCCAGTGGAATTTTCCCGCTGCCGTTGCGGGTGGCCCCAAGGGAACCGCGGCACCGGCGGTTACCGGCATTAAAGCAACGCGCGGCATTGCCGGCGGCAGCCACAGGCGCACAATCTGATTTCCGCGCGCCACCAACAGTGGAAGACTTTTTTCACCGATCGCTTGTGCGGTGTCAACGGCGTGGCGAAATTGGCCAATGGTCCGCACCCGTGCGCCATCCGCCATGGAAATAATATCGCCCGGCTTAAGACCGGATTTGACAAGTCCGGGTCGCAGTTCCAGGGAAATAACCGCCACGCCGCTTGCCGGCGGCTGGCGCAGGATGGAAAGCACAAGCTGGTTGGCCCGCTCCAGTGGATCGCGCACGGGCTGTGCGGCACGCACCAGACCAGGCGTTGTGTACAACAATATGGCCAGCAGCGTCGCCTGCAGCGGTGGCGTGCGAATGGCTGCGGTGTGAAAATTTGCCGATAAATATTTCAATGCAACCCCGTTGCCGCGTCTGAATGAATCCGTCTTGTGACGTAATCCAGACCGCCGATGACCAGTTTCTGAAAAGCCGGATTTTTCCAGGTGGCTTCGCGGTGGCCCAGCGCGGAATAGAAGACACGGCCCTTGCCGTTCCTGCGTATCCAGCAATTGGGATAATTGGGCCGGTGGTAAAGCGATCCTGCCATGCCGTGCGTGTCCAGCATCGTAATCGCGTGCAAGTCTCTGGCAAGATTGGAAAAAGTGTACCATTCTTCCAGCAGACGGAAAGATTTTATCCCAAACGCCGATATGCCCGGAAACTTTGAATCCACAATCACATTGGTTGCCACCTGCTGGCCACCGTGCCCCGCAAATTCGCCTCCGATCATCTGAATATAATCTGATATTTTACCCGGCCTGCTGTGAAACGTGTCCGTTGCGCAATGCAGGCCCACAAATCCGCACCCATCGGATAGGGCTTTCAGAAAGGCCTTTTTGCCGGCCATGGGCATGGGGGGGTGGCCATCGGTTCCGCGCTGCGTGAGGTCTCCGGTCGTGTAAAATGCAAAGGCGTCCCATTGATGAATGCGGCTGGGGTCAAACAGGCGGCCATCTTTGCTGCAATGCACGGCGTAGCCGTGCGCCTGGGCAATATGCGTAAAAATGGTTTCGGCAACGGAAAGCTTCCCGCCTATTCTGCGAATAGTCTGGTGTTCAAAACCGGAACTTTTCGTGAAAAATAAAATCCGCTTCTTACGGGCCGCAGTTGCCGGGGGCGCTGCCTGAAGGGCTGTTCCGGCCAGCGGCAAACCCGCCGCCGCTATCGTCGCTATGATCATTTCACGTCGCGTCAGTGGCATGAATTTGCTCCTGATAAAATGCTTTCGCCCGCCGTGGTTCTGGTGCTCCGTCAATCCTAAAATATGCAGGCTTCACAACGCACTGGCTTAAAACCCGTTGGGGTATGGCAACTTTTCCTGTGCGCGGCGTTTTGGCCGCGGACGTTACGGCAGTTGTAACCGCAGCCGTTCAATGCGGAAAATCAGCTCGCGTGCGGTGGCATCATTGGCGGCTTCGGCAATAACGCGGGCGATGGGTTCAGTATTGCTGGGGCGAACCTGAACCCATCCTTCGGGCCAGTCAATTCGCACGCCATCCTGCAGATCCAGGTGTTCGGTGGAATAGGCGGCTTTCACTTTTTCCACCAGTTGGTCCGCCTGTTGGCGCGTGCAGGCGAATTTAGTTTTGATCATGGCGTAGGCCGGCAGGCCCGCCACAAGTTCACTCATCTTTTTTCCGGTTCGCGTCATCAATTCCAGTATGGATGCCATGCCCATCAGCGAATCGCGGACGGGGCCAACGCGCAGGTCAATCACGCCGCCGTTGCCTTCACCACCGATGACGGCATTTTCCTGCAGCATTCGGGCGGCGACGTTGGCTTCGCCCACGGCTGTGCGCAAAACGGTGGAATCAAAGCGGGCGGCGATATCGTCAATCATCCGGCTGGTGGACAGATTGCACACCACCGTGCCGGGCCGGGACATAAGGCGGTTAAGGACCGCCAGCGCCAGCGTGTATTCCTCGCCAATAAAACGACCGGTTTCATCCACCACCACCAGCCGGTCGGCATCCGGGTCCTGCGCAAAGCCGATGGCCGCCCGCTTTTCACCTGTAATGCGGCATAAATCCAGCAGATTTTCCCGGATCGGTTCGGGTGTATGGGCGAATTTGCCGGTGGCCTCGCCGTTGATATGCACCAGTTCCGCACCCAGTTTACCCAGCAGCATCGGCGAGGCAATGCACCCGGCCCCGTTAATGCTGTCCAGCACAATCCGGTAACGATGCGAGGCAATCGGTTTAGCATCCACATGTTGCAGCACCGTCTGCACATGGTGGGCATGGCTGCGGCTGTCGGAACTTAACGAGCCGACATGGTCCACATCCGCCGGTTTCCAGTTGCCGGCGGTGTATAGTGCCTTCAGCCGTTCGATGACCGCAGGCGAAAAGCCGACGCCATCGGCACGGAGAAATTTAATTCCGTTGTATTCGGGTGGATTATGTGACGCGGTGATTACAATGCCCGCATCCGCTGCTAAAAAGCGTGTCATAAGTCCCACGCTGGGTGTGGTGACAACGCCAAGGTCCGTCACGTTCACGCCAACGGACAGCAGACCGGCCGCCAGTGCGCAGGCCACCATTGGCCCGGAAACGCGACTGTCCCGCCCCAGGACCGCCCGCAACGACCGCGTGTCACCGGCAATCGCCTGATTCTCCTGAAGCAGTCTTCCAAATGCCTGCCCAAACCGCATGATGGATTCCGGTGCCAGCGACTGGCCCACTATGCCCCGTATTCCGGAAACGCTGACAATTAATTCGGATTGCGGCATATACGTTTCATCCTTTCCACGCCTTTGTGTATCCCTCCACACCAAGTCTATGGCAGAATAACAATGATGGAAACGAACGCAAGCCGGACCGATGGACAAAGCCGATGAGCGTGTTCATGAACATGCGGCACTTTTAACCGGTACCAAGGGCTGGCTGCGCCGCAAGGCGGCGAAGCCTGATCCTTATTGGCCAACATCCACCTGGGACAGCTCATCGCGGCCCGCGCGCTGGGGGGCGGCCGTCTCACCCGACAAGTGCGACGGCCGCAATGTTCGCCCCCGGCGTTGCCGCGGCAACGCGGATCAGGATATAGCGGAGCAGGTGAAAGTGGCGCGACTGGCAGGCGCGACAAAGCTCGCAGACCTTCCCGATAAAAGCGGGCTTGCCCCGGATTTGGTGGCAATTAAAAATAAACTGGAAAATGCCATTTCCCGGGCTACAATGGACTGGGGGCGAAGTATATTATGACCGGTGGTCCAAATCAGGCGATATTTTACCCATGGCGTCGTAAGTGGAGATATTTATGCCCAGGAATGCAATTCGTTATTTTATCAACGGGTGCCGGCTGTGGTGCCTTGCTGTATTTCTTCTGGCTCCGTTGTTGATGGGGACAGGTGGCTGCGTCTGGCATGGCTGGGGCCGGGGCGACGACCGTGGACACGACCAGTACTACCGGCGTGAAGATGACCACTCTTACGATCATCAAGATGAGCAACATTGATCAGTCACCAAGGCGGCGATTCCACGAATAAGTCCCCCGCGCTCCGTGGATACTGATTTTGCAGGTATGCCAAAGCACTGACGGCCTGCGGAGATGCCGTGCCCGCAATGGCTTGGGCCGCTGACGAATTCTTAAGCCACCCTCTTCGCCGCCGGGCCGTTATCCAGCTGTCAGCTCAGGTGACGGACTGTTTTGCCGTCGCGGGCAGTAGCGACTTTCCTGTCATTTCCGGCGGCTGCGGCAGCCCCATCATGGCCAGCATGGTGGGGGCGACATCCGCAAGACAGCCACCTTGACGAAGTTTCACGCCGCGGAAGCGGTCATCAACGACAATCAGCGGAACATCAAACGTGGTGTGGCTGGTGTGCGGGCAATTGTTAATCGGGTCCCACATTTGCTCGCAATTGCCGTGGTCGGCGGTCACAATCAATACTCCGCCTGCATTTTTCACCTTGTCCACCAGTTTTCCCACGCAGGCATCCACGGTTTCCACGGCCTTAATGGCGGCCTGCAAATTGCCCGTGTGGCCCACCATGTCGCCGTTGGCAAAGTTCACCACATATAGATCACTTTCATTGGACTTCAGGTTTTCAAGCACAATATCCGTCACTTCGGCAGCGCTCATTTCCGGCTGCTGGTCATAGGTGGTGACCTTGGGACTTTGCGCCATCTTGCGACTTTCCTGCGGGAAAGGTGGCTCGCGATAATCATTGAAGAAGAACGTGACATGCGGAAATTTCTCTGTTTCCGCAGATCTAAACTGCTTCAGGCCAAGTTCGGCCGTATACATGCCAAGAATGTCGTGCATTTTTTCCGGTTTGGGAAACACCACCTCCACGGGCAGCCCTTGCTCATAGGCGGTCATGGTGACAAACAGCAGGTCTTTTGGCCGCGAGGCCCGCTTGAAGCCGCCATTTTTTTCAGCGGAAAACCGGGCGTCGTCATAGACAAAAGCTTTGGTAATTTCGCGTGGCCGGTCGCCGCGGTAATTAAAAAAGATAACCGAGTCATGGTCATGAATCGCCGCATCGGTGCCGTTGGGAAGGTCAATGACGCTGGGCACCACAAATTCATCGCCCGCGCGTGAGGGTTCGGACGGATGGGCGTAGTAATCTTCAAGCGCGGCTTGCGCGGTCGGGAAATGCTTGCCCGCCCGCCGGGTCAGAAGGTTGTAGGCGTTTTCCACACGGTCCCAGCGGTTGTCGCGGTCCATGGCATAGTACCGCCCGACCACACTGGCAATGCGACCGATTCCCAATTCCCTGGTTTTGGCCTCCAGGCCGGCCAAATATTTCCGTGCCCCCTGCGGCGCAGTATCGCGGCCATCGGTGATGGCGTGAATAAACACGCGGTCCGATGGAAAATTCACCCGGCCGGCCAGTTTCAGAATCGCATAGGCGTGTTCAAGGTCTGAATGCACCCGGCCGTCCGAACAAAGGCCCAGAATATGCACGCGGCTGTTCATATCCATGGCTCGACTGAAGGCCTTGTTCAAAGCCGCGTTTTGAAAAAAGCTACCTTCGCGAATGCGGCGTGTAATGCGCATCGTTTCCTGGTCCACAATGCGGCCGGCACCAATGTTCTGGTGCCCCACTTCGCTGTTGCCCATCACACCATCCGGCAGGCCGACCCATTCGCCGCTGGTATGCACCAGCACACTTGGGTATTCGGCCATCAGGCGGTCATCCACCGGATGCCCGGCAAGTTTAACGGCATTGTAAGTATCCATTTCCGGATGCGGATTGCACCCCCAGCCATCACGAACAATAAGCATCATGGGGCGTTTGGCGAGTGTCAGGGAGGAAGGCATTTAAAACTCCATACAGGGCAAAGCACATATTTTCGCGCCGGCGAGCCACATTTATGGCGCGCCGCGCCATGCAAATGGTATCGCCAAATGCCGCGGGAAAAAAGTGCCCGCGCCTCTTAATGAACAAACTGAAAATAGCCCACCGCCAAAGCCGTGGTGATAAGTGTAAGCGGAACGCCGACTTTAAGATATTCGTTAAATGCCAGACGG
>JAJZEY010000259.1 GCA_021805585.1 Planctomycetota bacterium | reverse complement strand
GAACTTGTTCTTGCACAGACCCTTCGTGCTCTGTCAATCCTGATTTGCAGGCGTGAAAGAGCACTCACAACCTTCCCGACAAAAACGGGCACATCCCTTCCGGTTTCAGCGGGTCATTGGCTTGGCGGTTTGGCCGCGCTCTTCTATAATTCCGCACTGGTCCGTCTGATTCCGGGTTGCCGGGATCAGGCGAGGTGTAACAGACATCGTCGCAGCACTGCGTAAAAGAGGTTCCCATGGTACTGGATCATCCCGCCGCCAAAGCGCTTAAGGCGAAGTTTCCCAGCCTTTCCCTGAAAGGTTCGGAATTTCATGGTCAGGTGCAGATCGCCATTCCCCGCACCAACCTGATGGAAATTATCCGGTTCCTGCGCGACGAACCCGTCCTTCAATACGACATGCTCTGCGATATTACCTGTGTCGATTACCTGAACTTCCCCGGTTGGGATAAGGCCCGTTTCGGAATCGTCTACAATTTAACCAGCGTCGGAGCCGGGATGCCTCGCCTGATTCTGCGGGTATTCCTCAACGAAGATGAATTGGAAGTTGATTCGCTTGTGCCGCTTTATGCCGGTGCTGAATGGATGGAACGTGAAGTGTGGGATATGTTCGGTGTTCGCTTTACCGGTCATCCGGATTTGCGGCGGGTGCTTACCTGGGAAGGTTTTAAGCCGCACGCCCTGCGGAAAGATTATCCGGTTACCGGTTTAGGCGAACGGGAGAACTATCCGGTGATGACGCGCGATTCGGCTTGAAAAAAGTTCCACCGGAATCATCTAAAATGACAACAAATTGCCTTCGGCGGCGTTAGTGTTTCATGCGTGCAATTTTGTCACCGGCGGACGGGTCTAATCAGGTGCGACCGCCGACAAACAATGAAACTCCGCAATCCAGCCAAAACAGCACCGTTGCGCGCCGGCGAAATTTCCTGGAACGGCCGGGCGTGCGGTTCTGGGCCGCGTTTGCCCTGGTTCTGGCCCTTGGTGCTTTCTTAAGATTCTGGCGGCTGAATTACCAGTCTTTCTGGTGTGATGAAACCGCCACCACCATTCGTGTCAGTGGTAGCTTCCAGTTTATTTTTCAAATGCTGCAGGGCCAGGGCTTCCCTCCAGGTTGGTATATGCTTCTGTGGGGATGGGTGCAATTGCTCCACCATGTGTTTCACCAGCCTTGGGGTACCATATTTACCGCATCGGTCCTGCGCTTCCCCGGTGCCTTGTTGGGCTGGCTGAATGTGCCGGCGGCTTATTTCCTGGCGCGGCAGTTTACCGGCCGCCGAACCGCGCTGCTGATTATGCTGCTGGTCGCGGTCAATCCATTTTTTGTTTATTACAGCCGTGATCTGAAAATGTACAGCGCATTTTATTTTTTGGTCACGCTGAATATGGCTCTGTTTTTGCGGTGGCAGGGGGGGCGACATTTCCCCTGGGGCTTGTTATATCTGCTAAGCTTACTGTCCATGGTGGGACTGGATTTTATGGGTCTGTTTCTTCTCCCGATTCAATTGATCTGCCTGGTCGTCAAACCGCGTATGCGCGCCTGGGATATCCCTTTATGGCTGACTTCCGCCGGCGCGGCCGCCTTTTTCACCACCTGGTGGTATACCCGGAAAAGCGGCTGGTTTCAGGGCGTCTTGTTTCATCATACGGCCGGAAACCTGCAGTGGGTAAGCTGGTTCAATGGCATGAATTACAGGGCTGTTCTTGGCCTGCCAACGGTCGATCTGCTCGGATATTTGTGGCCTTCCGCGATGCCGACACCCCGCATGATCAGTTGGTTTGAACTTGGGCCGCTTTATCAGCAGCATCTGGCCACGCGCACGCTGCCGCTTGTTGCAACGGTGGAATTTGCGGTAGCCTGGGGGCTGTTCGCCATTATGCTTCTGGGGCTTATTCCCTGGTATCGACTGACCAAAACCGGACGCCAGCGCCACAAGGCGCAGGCCGCCGCCGAACCCCGTGGTGCCGGGCGATGGTGGCAAGTGCTTTTCTGGTTGGCACTCCCGATGGTTTATTTTGGATTGGCTTCGCTTCCGGCCAAAGACCCGTGGTCGCTGTTCCCCCATTTTATTTTCTGGCTGCCGCGTTATATGGGCTTTCTGACCATCGCCTGGGTATTGTGGCTGGGCGCTTCGCTGGCCCGCCTGCCCTTTCGCTATTTCCGCTGGTCCGTTATTGCACTGGTAGTGCTGGTCATGACCGCATCCTCCCTGACCAATTCCACAATCTGCCGTGGTGAGCCATGGCGATTCGTCAATCGTGTCGCGATTAAATATTACAATCCAAAAGATCAGGGCGGCATGTTTATAGCCTATTCCAAAACCAATCATGCCTTTGATGATCCAGCCATTTCCTTTCTCCAATTACGCCATGTGCGGATATTGCCTGACAACAACGTCTGGGGGCTGAATCCGCGACAATATGCCGATTTTCCCGCCTATACGCTCCTGCCGGACTGGACCATCGCTTGGCTGCGGACCATTAACATGGCGCGCCACAATTCCCATATTCACACGCTGGTTCTGGCCGACCGCTTCGGGGATATTCATACCGGCGACCTTAGCACTTCCGCCATCAGCCATCGGCTGGGCACTGGTTGGAAACTCATGGAGGTCAAGCGATTCCGCTGGTATTTCCAATGGCGGTACTATTTCTTCTCGCCTTGGCGCGTGCGTGTGTGGCAAAGAGTCGTGCCCGCCGCAACCCATGGGCAACCCGGCTGATCACGAGCCGCCATGTTGATGCCACCGATCGGCCCGCACCCATATCTGCGGATGCCCTTGGGCATGCTGCCCATGAGCCGTAAATCAGTTGGCGCGCGGCCACTCCGCCCGCAGTCCAAAAAGACCAAAAATAAATGTATGCCAAACGCCCCGGCGTTAATTTTTAACCCGCGGAAGACGTGGCGTACCGCAGAGGCAATAAAACAATTGACCATTGGCTTAATGCCAATCGTAAATCGTTTGTGCTTTCTCACGATGAAAGTAGAGAATTGAAAGTTGACCGCAGGATTTGCCGCAATGTTTCGGCGACAGCCACTTTTTTATCCTATCCTTATGTGCTCAACTTTCTACTCTCTCTAAACTCCTGAGAC
>JAJZEY010000080.1 GCA_021805585.1 Planctomycetota bacterium | reverse complement strand
ATTCTATTTTTGCCATGCCCTTTGCACTGATCGGCACGTTTCTGGCCTGCCGGCGCATCGGACTTCTCTGGCCCGGCTGGATGCGGCTGGGGCTGATAGTTCTGTGCATGATCGCGGCGCGCACGTTTGCCATGACCTTCAACCGCCTGGCCGACCGCGGCCTGGATGCCCGCAATCCGCGAACCGCCCGCCGCCCCAGCGTTACCGGCAAAATATCCGCACCGTTCATGACCGGGCTGTTGATCTTGACCGGTCTTTTGTTCGTGGGTGCAAGCAGTCTGTTTTATCTGTTCCTGCATAACATTTATCCGCTGATTCTGGCCGTGCCGGTGCTGGTCTGGATTGCCGGTTACAGTTTCACCAAGCGGTTTACATGGCTCTGTCATTTTTATCTGGGAACATCGCTGGGGCTTGCGCCAATCAGCGCCTGGATTGCGATTGTCCCCCCGCATGGACCGGTGATTGATGCGCAAATTCTGTGGCTTGGGGCGGCGGTTTGTTTCTGGACGGCCGGTTTTGATATTCTTTACGCCCTTCAGGACGTGGATGTGGACCGTGCGGAAAAATTATTTTCCATTCCCGCAAAGTTAGGCATTGGCAACGCCCTGTGGGTGTCAAGGTCGTGTCATCTGCTGACGCTATTGGCGCTGACCGCCTTTGGTATCGGCTGGATGGGGGGCATGCCGCTTGGCCCGCTGTTCTGGGTTGGCCTGGCCGCAGTCGCATTGCTGCTGGTTATTGAACAATCATTGGTAAAGCCAAAGGATATTTCGCGCGTGAATCTGGCCTTTATGACAGTCAACGGTCTGGTGGGGCTGGTGTTTGGCGCTTTGGCCATCAGCGCGGTGTTGCTGCACTGACGCGCCGCGTTGTGGAATCTGTCTTGGAATCTGCAGATACCGGGAATCGTGCCGAACTCCGCCCACCGCGCCTGAACGTCAGAAGAATCGCATGCGGCGGGCAAAACAGGCGCAGTCTTACCCCCGCCTTGCCCACACCCCGGTTCACCACCAGCCAGGTGCCATTGATTTTATGAACGCCACTGCACTGCTGCGGCGAAAGTGCATCGTGCCCCAGAATCGGGCTGCCATCCGGATAGCAGATTTGCCCCCCATGGGTATGGCCCGCAAGGCAGACATCGGCACCCGCCGCCCCGGCGGCAAAAATCAGGTCCGGATAGTGCATCAGCATCAGTTTGAAATCATCCGCGAGCGTATCGGTCAGGGCCGCGGGAATATCGGTATCAATCCGCTTGTGTTGCGCCAGGCCAACCAACGCCAGGCGTTGCCCGCGCCGCGTCAGTACCACCGATTCATTGGTCAGCATCCGCATTCCATGGCGGCCAAGTTCAGCGCCAAGCTGCGGTGAATCATGATTGCCCAGAATAAAATAAGTGCCCAGCGGCGATTGAATCGGTTCCAGCATCCGCAAAACCGCCGGCAAGGACTGCCGCCATCGCGAGCTCCAGTGCCCCAAATCACCGGTAACGACACACAGGTCCGGCCGCAGTTCGCCCAGCGCTTTGCGCGTTTTTTCCATGCGGGGAATCCAGCGTATCAGATGCAGGTCCGACAAATGCAGAACGCGCAATCCTTCAAATGCCGCCGGAAGGCGGGGCAGTTCAAGTGTGGCGTGGTCTATATGAAGCGGCTTCATCAGCGACTGTTTCCCAATGCCGCGCAAAACCAAAAAGCGCGACGTACCGGAATTATAGTACGCCGCCCATCGCGGGACAGTTGGGATTCGAATCTCGTGCCACACCCACCACGGCCGCGCAGCCGCATAGCCACTTCGTCAGAGGATAGATTGCACCTTTTACCGTCGGGCATCTTTTATACGAGCGTTGGCAGCCCTTGCGGCTTATTCCTTCCTGTTTCTGACTGCGGCGTTTACCGCCTTTACCGGCATCTTTATGTGGCGACGGTCGTAGGTCATCATGCCGTTAATTTCGCCTTCGCTATCCGTTGTCTGTGTATACACCGCGCCGGACATTCCGCGCCCTTTTGCCCACCAGGGAGATTTCGCAACGCCGGGGGTGGCCGTCGTTACGCCCGGATCTTTTTCCATGGCCCAGACTTCGCGCCAAAGCTGCTGGAATCGGACCAATTCCGCCTGCGGCGTTTTGAAGCCCTGGTATTGGAAAAATTTCTTCTGCCACAAATGGCCGCGAACCGGCAGGCCCAGTCCGCCGAATTCACCATCAATCGATGCCCGGTGCTTTCCCGGCAAACGACACCAGGGCGTCGGATAGTGGTGGGTATCGCGAATATTGCCCACCCCTTTGTCCACCCAGCCGCTGGCATCATCAATCAGCCGAGACGGATCCAGCCGATGAATCAAGGCCACGACGGCATGCGTATCAACCTGTCCCCAGCCTTCATTAAAAGGCGTCCATCCAATGATACAGGTGTCATTTTCATGCTGCTGAATCATGCGGGTTAATTCAAGCCGATACTGCGCTTCCACCTTGGCGGAAGGTCCTTTTTTGGAATAAAACGCCGCAGGCATATCCTGCCACACCAGAAACCCCAGCTTGTCGCACCAGTAATACCATCGCGCCGGCTCCACTTTCTGGTGCTTGCGGCACATGTTGAAGCCCAGCGCTTTGCTTTCCTGAATGTCAAAACGCAGCGCCTTGTCCGTTGGTGCCAGATAAATGCCGTCAGGCCAGTAGCCCTGGTCCAGCAGACCGCGTTCGAAAACAAACTTATTATTCAGCAAAATGCGGAGCACGCCGTGGCGATCCGGACCGATCGAAATTTTACGCATTCCAAAGTAACTTTTTACGTGATCCGTTTTGCCGTTGGATTTAAGGGTTATGTCCAGATTGTATAAAAAGGGCTTGTTGGGCCACCACAATTTGGCGTGGGGAATCGCCACCACCAGCGGCCGCCCGGCTTTGCCGATTGTCTGTCCCACCGGTTGATCGCCGTTTAATACCTCAACCGTCGCCGTACCGCCCGCCGCACGAACCGTCACTGTTACATTGCCCTGATCCACGTGCGGCACAATACGCAGGGACTTAATGTACACTGCGGGAACCGGTTCCAGCCATACCGTCTGCCAGATTCCCGAGCATGCCGTGTAGAAAATTCCGCCC
>JAJZEY010000512.1 GCA_021805585.1 Planctomycetota bacterium | reverse complement strand
ACCACAACGGCACAAAGACACAAAGCTGTTGGGAACGGATTGTCGATTGTTGAACTTCACACAGGAGTTAGGGGAGGAAATGGAGGTATCGCGGCGGCGACGGGGGGATGCGACGTCAGTAATCCGGCGGGCCAGGGATTTTTCAGACTGCGCGATCTCGCTACCACAATGGCAACGTCTTGGTGCCTTCGCGATTTTGTGGTGAAAATATTCGTCAAGTGCAACCATAAACCTGCCCTGAAATAGGCCGACCTTGTCATGGAGATTGAATCATACGCTGGCATCCGCGACGTGCCAAGCCAATTCACGTTCTTGGCCATCCATTATGGTGATAGCCGAGTTGCCCTTGCAAATCACGGCTACCGTGCCATTTGCATTTTGACGATCATATCCTGCTTATGGGTAATGAAATTTCAGTCCCATTGTTTTCCATGGCTGCGTCTTCATCAAATTAATCGCACTGGTCGGTTTTGGCAGATGAATGACGGTGGTGTGAGCTTCAATAAATTTGCGGAAGTTTAAATGGTGACTGAAATAGTGACGCTTGGATGCCCGAATGAGATGGTCATTCGGCCATCTTCGCAGTGTCAGCAACTTCCTGATCAACAACGTACCTGCGTACCGCGCAGGCACCAGACACGGACTGCTGACGAAAATAAAGTGGATACGGCGTGTCGGTATCGGCTGCGGAAATTCGCCACGCGTCGGAATACCAATCACCAGGGGCGAAATCGCGATGATGAAATACGGCCGAGCGTTGCCCCTTAGTGCACGCGCGGCGGCACAAACGAGTGGAAGGTGCTGGCTGGCAGATCGAAATATGACGCGCGGCTGCACGAAAAACAGCCTGCTCTTGCTGCCGGACACGAGCCAGAGTCCACCTGACGGCGCGGGTAGCGGCGGAAAAATCAGAGTGGTGCGGATGAAGTGGATATAAACAATTCGAGGCCCGGAAGACGATGCGACCACAAACCGGCCGAAAGATTTCCTTGGCGCCTGATTTCGCGGGGTGCCGGCCTCGATTCCGATTCCTTGGGGCACCCTATATTGGAAAAACGCCCTACCGCGGTCGTCGTTGTTTACCACACAGCTGGCGTTTCCGGCCAAGGTCGCAAACAGACCGAAGGCTGCGATCAAACGAAATCTCTGGCGAGCAACCCAAGTCATGCTGAACGGCGTTGTCATTTGTAGCTCCTTCGCCGAGCCGGAATGCCGCTCAACAGCTTTTCAAAAGAATTGCCGACCACCGAAAGCTCTAGAATCCAGCCATTTGTATGCGCGCCGCTGTAAAACCAACCGCCGGAATGGTGGCGGCGGTGCTTTGGGACATATTTATAGAAATTGAAGTCCGCCCAGGCGATGTCGCTGTTATGCAATTGTGTATTTTTCGCATTTTGCACAGGGTTGCCCCTGAATGCACCAAAAAGGTCATTGTCACCGCGCTGGTAGAAATTTTCCCAAATTTTGGTCGTGCGGGGTTTGAAGAAGTTCCAGCTCTTCCAAATCCAGAACGGCCCCTGGCCTATCGGGTCGATCGTGAACCCCGCGTTAACCTTAATACCCTTCTGCGCCAGCCGCCCTGCAAAACGCAGGGCTGCAGCGGCATGAGCGGCGCGATAACCCGGTAGCCCGGCGTCGCACAAACTCCGCCGGAAATCACGAGCCGCCTGCATAGCCATCATTTTGCACCCGTCTTTTCGGAATTGCGATTTCGCAATTTATCGGGAAGCGGTGGGAAGCTTGCGCGATGGGGATGCCGAGTGCGGATTTCTGGCGGTCGCCGCAACCGGCCTTGGCCGACGAACGACCAGCAGGCGATCTTCGCCGGCGCGGACATTGAACCACAACCGTGGCTCGCTGGCAAGCCCCTTTGGATTTTGGAACGAAATCCCCAGCCGTATCGGAATTGTGCTGCTCGCCAGCACATAGATAGTGTCTCCGCTACGCGATTCCGCCGTCAGCACCATTGATCTGCACCCATTCCCAGTCATGAGATACCCCATAAACCGGCGGGCGCGGTAAACCTTTGCCACCGGTTTCCAGACGGGATTGCGGCCAGCATCGAACGGCCAGCCGTGGTAACTTATTGGTACACCCCACGAGCCTGCTGGCCATCCCCGCGACAACTGCCAAACCGAGATTTGGGCGACATTCGGTCGAGCCCTTTGACAGCCTTGCAGCATCAGGCACGCGAAAACCAGGAACGCCGATAAAATCAAACCGCCTCGTTGCATGCTATCCCCTTATCGCGATGGATACGAATTGCTTATTGATTGGGCCTTGGACCGACGGAGGGGATAATTGTGGGCGTCGGTGGGGTGTTGCTTGGCCAGCCCGCCCCCTGGTCAACGCCGGAGATTGAATACAATCCACCTTGCCTCATATCGACCCAGCTATTAATCCTCTTGGTCGCGCTGGCCCCGTTGTCCGTTCCGCCCGGTTTGCAGCAGCAATCAATCCGCACCGAATATTGCTTGGTTGCATTTACAACGGTCCTCCCGACGGAAAGGCCAATATCCCATGAAAATGGCCCGACGCCGGGGTTAATTCCCGCCGCGAGCCTTTCCAGCCAGGTCACCGTAAACGTTATCTGGTATCCGCCGCCCGCCAGGCCCGCTGGGCATTTGACAGGCTTAAAATCGACGTGCCGCAAGGCGACGCTGTTGGTGTCAGTAACTCCGAATATAAGGACAGAAAAGCCAACGTGGGTCGCGCCAAAGAGATTCTCCCGCAAAGCGAACCTCTCGACACTCAGGCTGTGGTGCTCCGGCCAATGCAGCGATTGGTCGCACCGCCATTTCAGCGCCACCGTATAGGACATGCGTATTCTTGGTTCGTGGCGGGTTGGCGTGTCGAGCGTATAAGACCAATAGCCCGAATCCGACCATTCGTTCCAAGGGATTAGAGCCAGAGCATCCACGTTCCCCACTGGTGCGGATTCGACGTAACCATACAAATTTATTCCGCCGGAATAACCAATCGGATCGCGTTGAATCCATCGGCCAAGAATGGGGTTATATGTGCGATTGCGGACGTAATAAAGCTGGGATTCCGGATCAGAGCGATAGCCACAGAAGATGATTTCGTTGGCGGCGTAATCTGATTGC
>JAJZEY010000260.1 GCA_021805585.1 Planctomycetota bacterium | reverse complement strand
AGCAGTGATGGGCCGAGTGCCGAACCAGACACAAAGGCCACAGTCGGAATTCCCGCAGACCGTAACAGTCTGGCGGTGGCCAGTGCCGGCTTGGTCACGCCACCGACACTGTTGATGCGAAGAATCAACAGTGAAGCTCCCGCCTTTTTCGCCGCCAGCACGCGGCGCTGCACGCTGGTGAAGGTGATCTGATCTACCGGACCGCGCACGGTAATAATCGCCGCATGATTGTGCGATCTGGCCTCCACTGGAACCAGCCCACCGATTGCGGGCGCAGCCTGAACCATGGCCGATGAAAGGTACAGAAACATGGCCGGGAATAGCAAACAGATGAACACATATCCTATAAGCCGCAAGTGCCCGGGTGTGATCCAATTATTCCCACGCATGTTGTTCATTCTGGTTCCATTTCCTTTGAAATATCATAGATCAGTCGTTCGCCCCCGACAAACCAGTGCCCGACCCGCAAATCACCCGTATTCTGACTGACACCCCACCGGAGTGGAAATACTTACGCCGCCAGACAACAAGGGTAAATCTTTTGCGCCGGATTTATCACCCGGCCGGATCGGTATACAATTCAGCTGTATTGAACGGACCGGGGCCGTGAACTATCACGGGCGGAACACCGACCGGCCATCCGCCCAGCTTTTGATCCCCAATATTGGATATTCTGTATGCCGGAGGCCAATTTTTCACCTGAAGCTTTGCGTCTGTTCACGCTGCTGCGGCGCGGGCATTATTCCCGCGCCGCCGGTCTTATTGACCGATATCTGGAAAGGTCAACTGCCGAGGCCGTACACTTGAATATCATGCTGCCGGTCATCGGTCTGGCTGGGGCCTGGGCGACACGCGGAGAACTGACCCACGAAGAAAGTCAAAGAACTTTTGCCGACATCCGCAAGGTCCTGGCCAGAATCCGTTTGCAACTAAGGCGGCAACCTCCGTTGGGATTAAAAGTTGTGGCGAGCAATCTGCCCGGCGAAATGCACGGAGCCGGCTTGGAACTGATTGGCGACTGGCTTTGGCGCGACGGCTGGGACGTGATAATCCCACCCATTGATTCGACCGAACGCGTGATTATTCAAACCGTCAAGGAGCACCATCCAGACCTGCTGGCGATATCCTGTTCTATTCCGCGGCAGGCCGCAATAGCGCGGCGGATTATTCGCACGCTTCGCGCCACAGGTTTCAGCCGTTCGATCTGGATTGGCGGCATGGCGATTAACGCCTATCCCGAATTATTTGCGCGATCCATGGCCGATCACACCGCTCCGGAAATCGTGCGGTTTACCCGCTGCCTTGCCACGGAATTCGGCTATTCGACCGCGACTCCGACGGAGTTGTGAGGGGATTTTTTGATGGGCATTCGCAAAGCGCTCCGGCCGCCATCGCAAATTGATGGGTATTGGCGCGCTATTCCCGATCTACGATTGACTGCTCCGGGCGATTGTGCCCCCGTGGCGTCTGGAGAGGAAGCGGTTCAGTTGAGTCGCGCGACGTTCCGCCGGTTCGTTTAATAGTGGCACAGAGGCCGCATCATTACACCCGCCTTGACCACTTGTGCCCTATTCCATAGCATAACACCAAACGTAAGAAGGCATAGGGACTGCCTGCCGGCCAGCCTTGCCCCGCTGCGGTGCGTAACAGTGAAAGAGTTCTTCGTCATGACAAAAAAGACAGTTGCCCAATTAGATGTTAAAAATCGCAATGTTCTGGTTCGCGTTGACTTTAACGTGCCCCTCAACGAACAGGGCCAAATTACCGATAACCGACGTATCGTCGCGGCACTCCCCACCGTTAAAAGCATTGTCGAACGGGGCGGCAAAGCCATTCTCATGAGCCATCTTGGCCGCCCGAAGGGTGGACCGGAAGCGAAATATTCACTCAAGCCGACCGCCATCTGCCTGTCTGAACTGCTGAAAAAACCGGTCAAAATGGCCGATGACTGCATTGGACCCGCGGTGACGGCCTTGACCAGCGCGATGCAGCCGGGGGAAATTCTGGTTCTGGAAAACACCCGCTTTCACAAGGGCGAGGAAAAGAACGACCCCGCCCTGGCCACGGAACTGGCAAAACTTGGGTCCCTGTATGTCAACGATGCGTTCGGCACCGCCCATCGCAAACATGCCTCCACGTTCGGTGTGCCGGCGGCGCTTGGCCAGGGCAATTGCGCCATAGGCTTCCTTATTGAAAAAGAACTCAAATTTCTTGGTCAGGCACTGGAACATCCGGTGCGGCCGTTTGTCGCTATTCTGGGCGGGGCGAAGGTTTCCGACAAAATTGCGGTGATCGAGAATCTGCTTTCCAAGGCGGATACCGTGCTGATAGGTGGTGCGATGGCCTATACCTTTTTCCTGGCTCAGGGAAAGAAAATCGGCAAATCACTGTGTGAAAAGGATAAAGTCGGACTGGCGGCAGAGCTGCTTGCAAAAGCCGGCGGCAAACTGATTCTGCCAGTAGATACCGTTATCAGCGACCAGATCAGCGATACGGCACAAACCCAGGTCGTGGCCGGAAATATTCCAGACGACAAAGAAGGCTTGGACATCGGCCCGGCAACCGCCGAACTTTACCGCGCTAAAATCGCTGCCGCCAAAACCGTGGTCTGGAATGGCCCGATGGGCGTGTTTGAGAAAAAACCGTTCCAGAACGGAACCCGCGTGGTTGCTGAAGCACTGGCTTCCATTACCAGCAAGGGTGCGACGACAATTATCGGCGGCGGAGATTCAGCCGCCGCCATTGAACAGTTCCATCTGGCGGAAAAAGTGTCGCACGTTTCGACGGGCGGCGGCGCGAGTCTGGAATTTATGGAAGGCAAGGGGTTTGCGTGCCTGGATATTCTGGACAACGCTTGATGCCGGTGGAACGCAATCGTTTTCCGGTCGTTCCCCGGCCCATCCCCGGTCATTCCATAGTTTGGAAGTGATTCATGAGCAGCAACATTTTTTTAAGGCCGCCCCACCTGCCGCTGATCGCGCCCTCCATTCTGGCGGCGGATTTCGGCCGAATCGCCGAGGAAGCCATGGACGCCCAGCGGGCGGGCGCGGATTTGCTGCATGTGGACATTATGGACGGGCACTTTGTGCCCAACCTGACAATGGGTCCGGATATGGTTCAGGC
>JAJZEY010000195.1 GCA_021805585.1 Planctomycetota bacterium | reverse complement strand
TGTCAGCTTTCCGCGCATTGAAGTCAACGTGGATGCCGGCGACCGGCCCGCATCCCGCATGGCCGTCGCTGTGACATATCCGGTCGAAGAAGCACTGCGCAGTGTACCGGGGGTGCGCGGCGTAAAATCCACTACCTCGCGCGGCAGCGCCGAAGTCGTGGTGAATTTTGCGTGGGGCACAAATATGGCACGCGCCCTGCTGCAAGTGCAATCTCAGCTTGATGGCATATTAAACAAATTGCCCCCCGGCACCGATTTTCGTGCCAAACGGATGGATACCACTAATTTTCCGGTGCTTGGCTATAGCCTGACGTCGCACCGGCTTTCGCCTGTGCAATTGCGCTATATCGCTGAATATAAACTCCGCACACTGCTGACCACCGTGCATGGTGTGGCCCGCGTGCAGGTGCAGGGCGGCGCGGTGGAAGAATATCGCGTGATAGTTAATCCTGGTCGCCTGGAATCCTATGGGCTTACGCTTGGCGCGTTCTCCCGTGCGTTGTCCACATCCAACGTACTGACCTCCGTGGGCCGCATGGAAGACCACGACCGGCTTTATCTGATTATTGCCGATACGCGCTACAAAAGCCTCCATCAGATCAGTCAGACAATACTGCGCTCCGGTGCGAATGGAATTGTTCGCCTTGCGGATGTGGCGCGGGTCGAAAAATCCACCCGCCCGCAATGGGTTCGCGTCACTGCCGACGGCCAGAACGCTGTTCTGCTTCAGGTGTTTCAGCAGCCCGGCGGAAATACGGTGCGAATTGCCCGACACATCACACAAAAGCTCAACGCCTATCGGCGTCTTTTGCCGACCGGTGTTCATATTTCCACATGGTATGACCAAAGCCAGCTTATCCTGGCTTCCGCGGTTTCCGTGCGCGATGCGGTCATCGTTGGGGTGCTGCTGGCCATTGTGGTATTGCTGGTCTTTCTGCGAAACTGGAAAATTACTCTGATCGCCGCACTTTGCGTGCCGGCGGTGCTTGCCGCGACCATTTTGCTGCTTTACCTTCTGCACATGAGTTTCAACATTATGACCCTGGGCGGTATGGCCGCGGCGGTCGGTCTGATTATCGACGACGCGATTGTCATGGTGGAACACATTGTCCGCCGCATTCGTGGGGCCAGCGAAAGGGACCAGCGCCAACTCATTGTCTTGGCTACCCGTGAATTTACCCGCCCGCTGACAGGCTCGTCCGCCTCCACTATGATTATTTTCGCGCCGCTTGCATTCCTTTCTGGCGTAACAGGTGCATTCTTCAAAGCGCTTTCCATTACCATGGCAGCGGGACTTTTTATTTCCTTCCTTGTCGCCTGGCTTGCCGTGCCTGTACTGACCGCCAGATTACTGACCGCCGGGGATGCCAACCAGAAGGAAGGGGGTCGATTTACCGAATGGTGCCACCGCATTTACGAATGGACCATGGTGCGTATACTCCGACGCCCTTGGCTGCTGACAGCATTGATTATTCCGCTGCTAGTGGCCGGCTGGCTTGCGTGGAAAAACGTCGGTTCCGGATTCATGCCGCGCATGGATGAAGGCGGATTTATCCTGGATTACGTCGCCAAACCCGGCACTTCGCTGCATGAAACCAATCGCATGTTGCACCTGGTAGAACGGATTTTGCTGGCCAATCCATGGGTGGATACGTTTTCCCGCCGGACTGGGTTGCAACTGGGTGGCGGCTTAACCGAGCCATATACGGGCGACTTTTTTGTTCGCTTGAAAGGCATGCCCAGGCCCGGCATAAGCCAGATTATGAATTCCATCCGCCGGCAGGTGCATCAGCGGGTGCCCGGTCTGAATATTGAAACAGCGCAATTGATGCAGGATTTAATCGGCGATTTAACTGCGGTGCCGCAGCCCATCGAAATTAAAATATTTTCCAATTCCCGATCCGAGCTTGACCGCGAAGCCCGCCGCATCAAGGCCGCCATACAAAAAGTTCCCGGAGTAGTGGAAGCCCGCAGCGGTATCGTGCTATCCGGCGATGCACTGGACATTCGCATCAATCGGGTGGAGGCCGCACTTCAGGGCATGACGGCGGACTCTATTACGCGGCGTCTGCAGGAATATCTTACCGGTACCCTGACCACACATGTTCAGCGCGGCCCCCAGATGATCGGCGTACGCGTCTGGATTCCCGCCGCCCGCCGCGCCACTATTCGAGACATCGGCAATCTGGCGCTGCGAGCCCCGGATGGTCATGTATTTCCCGTGAAAATGGTCGCGACGCTCAAAATTCTGCGCGGCCAGCAGGAAATCATGCGAGATAATCTTAAACGCATGGTCGCGGTGAAGGCCCGTATTAGCGGACGGGATATGGGGTCCACCGTAGCGGCGGTTAAGCAGGTGCTGGCGCAACCCGGAATGTTTGATTCCGGTGTTTACTTCTCCCTTGGCGGGCTGTACAGGCAACAGCAGATCGCGTTCCACGGCCTGCTGATTGTGATGATTTCCGCGGTGCTTCTGGTGTTCATGGTGCTACTTTTTCTTTATGAGCATTTTCGCGTGGCGCTGGCGCTGTTGGCTATTCCGCTGCTGGCGCTGGCCACGGTATTTATCGGTTTATGGGCCACACATACGGAACTTAATGTCTCCTCCATGATGGGCATGACCATGGTGGTCGGAATTGTTACTGAAGTCGCTATTTTCTATTATTCAGAAGTTCATGAAATGCGCTCTGAAAAATCAGTCATGCGGCGTCTTGTAACCGCCGGAAAAAACCGCATGAGACCCATTGCCATGACCACACTGGCCGCTATTCTGGCGCTTTTGCCCCTGGCGATGGGTATGGGACAGGGTGCCCAGATGCAGCAGCCGCTGGCAATTGCCATTATCACCGGCCTGCTGTTTCAGTTGCCGCTGACGCTGGTGGTGCTTCCCGCGCTTCTGGCTGTCGTGCACCGGGTTAAATCTGAAACGCAGGTCATATAGTGCGTGCCGGCTAATGACAACTGCTTGCCCAGGCCGACATGAGTTGACGATCTATCCACATTCGACCGGCTGGATGGTTGCCACGTCCCGCATTTGAAGCAGAGCAACGCACAGGGTTCATTGCTTGCGCAAGCCTGGCTTTCTGGGCGATCCTTCCGCGGTGCAAGCTTGACGGCTGCGGTTTTCACG
>JAJZEY010000400.1 GCA_021805585.1 Planctomycetota bacterium | reverse complement strand
AACCGCCGGGTATGCGCGGCGGCATCGCTGGAAATTCATTGGGAATGACACGAAATTTAATTGATTTTGCCCGTGGTTTCGGGCGATGCCGCCGCAAGGCCGCCCCAAAGGCGGAGGGTTAATCTTTCTTGCGCAGGTCGGCAAGGTGTATTCGGGCATCACGAAAATTGATGTCCCATTGCATGATTTTGCTGAATATTTTTTCCGCATCATTCTTTTGGCCGGTAAGTTCATAAGCCCGACCAAGCCAGTAGTGCATTTCCTTGCTTTTGGCGTCGCCGGTTTCCGCAAGTTCATAGCTTTCAATAGCGCGGCGAAGCGTTTCAACGGCTTCCTGATTCATGGATTGTTCGATAAATGAACGGCCCAGCAGATGCAGGGATTCAGCGCGCTTGGCCGGACTGTTCTGTGCCTGCTGAAGCACGGCGATGGCCGCATCATACTGTTTGGCCCGGTAAAGGCGGACACCATATTCAAACAGCACCGCGCCATCCGATGGATAATGATGCGCCCGCTGGGCGAATTCTTCAAGCTCGAACGCCAGACGGTCCGCTTCAATTTTCTGATATTCCTTCAGGACGGCGTCATCACCGGGATGCGCCTTGACGGCTTCACCCAGAATGCGGTGCTGCCGGCGCAGTTGTTTAATTTTGATTTCACCGATGTACATTTTGTAACGGTAGGTTTTGGTTTCCTTAAAAGCCTTATCCAGGACTTCGATGGCCTGGTTTTCATGCTCCTCAGTTTCCATTTCGACCAGCGTTTTGGCGTATTTATTAATGGCCTGCATGTCCTGGCTATTTTTTTCGTAAACAGCGCGGGCCTCTTCAATCATGCGAAGTTTGAAGTCGTCCGTTTTAGAAAGATTTTCTTTCATGATCAGGTCTTTTGTGGCCTGCTTGTCTTTCAAGGATTCCTTGAAGTCGGGTACCGATTCGTACTGCCCCTTCTTCAGCGTTTCGCGCGTGGCCAGTTCCTTAATGCGGTCGGATAGAACCGGATCGGTCGGATTCAATTGTGCCGCCCAGCGAATCGCCTCGCCGGCCAGCTCGAATTCCGCAAATTTTTCATAGGTGTCGGCGACTTCCATGTAAACCTTCGGATTCGGAAATTTATTGGTGCGGTTGGCCTGAAGAATAATCGGCGCAATCCAAAGGACTATGTCTTTGTACAGGCAAGTACTGGCCTGTTTCATGACGGTCTGCATCAGACCAATGTTGCCAGGATCTTTGGCCAGCAGCCATTCGGCGTTCAGCATCAGTTCCTTGGGCGTTTTTCCTTTGAAAAAGGCCTTCGCCCCCATCAGACCGCCGCCCGGTTTGCCTCCTTTTACCTTGCGCCGCAGCGACACATCACGTAAAAATTCCCGCTCGGCCATATTTTCCGGTTCGCGGGCAAGTCCTTCAATCAGCATGTCAATGGAGTAGTCATAATTGCCGGTATCCGCCACTGTGCGTGCGCGATCAAAATAAGCTTTGCCCTTTCCGGGGCCTTCGGCAATTTGGGTCGTCGGAGCTGTGGCCATATCAGATTCATTCCCAATACAAGACAAAAATCAATCAACCGGTCATTCGCCACCGCCCGCGGCAGCCAGCCGCGAAAAACAGGCGGAGGCGTGGTTCGTTTGCACGCTCCATCCGGCAGGTCAAACGTTCCAACCAGTATAACGCCGACCGGCTCAATTGCTTACCTGCCGACGGCGACAATCCAAGTCCGCCGGCGTTGAGTCTTGCGGCAAAACACCAGCGGCGCGCCGGGGGCTGAAGTTAAAAGGCCGGAGTGGGATTCGAACCCACGAATCGCGGATTTGCAATCCGCTCCCTTGGTCCACTCGGGCATCCGGCCAAAAAGTGGGCAATTCATTACCTTACCGGACAGAACTATTTTAGCCAAGGGGTGCGACAATTTCCGCGGCGGGTTGCCGGATTTCATCGGCCTTCCATGCCAGCCGGAACATGGCGAGTGACGCTTTCCCCGCTGGCAACTGATGGTTATATCGGACGTTCGATCTTTATCCATGCCGACTGCCTGCGGAAAGGGACGCTTCGGCCGGTCATGGCTGGGTGGATGCCGGCGATTGGAGTTTCGCCTGAAGGGCCTTGGCTTTTCGGATTAACGCACCAGTGGAGGGTTCCGGCACGGGCTTAAGGTCAAACGCCCATATCTGGTGGTCTTTCAGATGTACCGGCAACAGTGCGGCGAACAAATCGATTCCATACCATTGATACCAGGGACGCACCGTGGTTTTATGGGTGTGCAGGTAGTAATAGACAAAATTCGGTTCAGCCGCCGTCCCGATGTTCTTCTTGGCACGCAGGCGCACGTCATAAGTTCCGTAAAATTCAAACGGAACCGTACAGGGCGACCGGCCGCGCTGCACATCATTCAGGTATACCAGCGAATTGGACGGGCTGGTCACCACCGTTACCGTCTGTTCCACACAGCCGGTGGAAAACAAACAGATTCCCAGGCCAACCGCCAGCGGCAGGTGGCGGAAGGACAGGCGACATGCAAATTTTGACAGGCGATCAATTCTCATGTCCGGAATTGTACAACGGGTTACGACGGACCGGCAACGGACCGGCCAATTCTCCGCAGCGCCGTAGCTGGCCGGCACGGACAGCTTTGGCCCGCCTACCGCCCGGCGGTCTGGACAATCGGTTATACTGCCCGTTGTGCCGGCGAGCCGGAAAGGCGTTTGGCGGCTTTTTTTGGAGTTATGATTCTTGTCGCAAGATCGCCGGGTTCAATTATCGGTTCAGAGTGAAAAAGCAATTCTGGTGGGTGTGATTTTGCCTGATTCCCAGGTGGATTTGCGCGATCCGCTGGGCGAATTGGCCAGCCTGGC
Source organism: Planctomycetota bacterium (assembly GCA_021805585.1). The sequence continues at coordinate 283 of JAJZEY010000400.1, read as the reverse complement.
AGCCACCGCCGGAGCGACGGTGGTGGATCGAATGATTCAGCAACGCAAAGATGTGGATCCGGGCACCTATATCGGCAGCGGCAAGGCCAGGGAAATTGCCCAGCAGGTTCGGGCATTAAAAGCCGATGTGGTTATTTTTGACAACGACATGTCGCCGAATCAGTTGCGGGACCTGGAGGAAATTATTCAATGTAAGATTCTGGACCGCAGCGAACTGATTCTGGATATTTTTGCCACCCGCGCCCGCACCCATGAAGCCCAGCTTCAAGTGGCGCTGGCGCAA
>JAJZEY010000318.1 GCA_021805585.1 Planctomycetota bacterium | reverse complement strand
ATTCCGCGCCGCCGCACCGCGGTTGGTTCTGAATTCCATTCCGGGGGTGTACCCGCTTTTATCGGGAAACTCGCTAAGCTGCGATTCACCGGTGTTTTTTGTGCTTTTTTTCCCATCAGGCGTTGCGGCCTGCCAATGTCATTAGCGGGCGGACATCGCGACCGTCCCATTTGTCTGGCGAGACGCCCGCCCCCAGCGTTGCCGCGGCAACGCTGGCCCGCATCGTCGTCGTCGCAGAAAGGAAGATGACTTTTAGCAAAGCTCTCCTGCCGGAGCACCATCGATAACTATGCAATATTTCCCTTCCCGATCCAAACGCGCACGTATCCATTCCGCCATGCGCCATAGATTAAATAAGCCATGTGCTTCAATGCGGAATCCGGCGCAAAATTCTAGGGCAGTCGAATATTTTTGAAGGCGAACGGAACATGCAACGTTTTTTGGCCGGTGACCACGGTTATAATCAAGCGGGTCGGCTTGCCGATCATGCCGTTGTTATTATAGAAGCTGAAGTTGTATTGAAATTGTGTCGGGCCGCCGCCACCGCCGGCCATATTCCCGGCAAGTTGGTGTCCGTTCTTATCTTCAAGAACATAGGATCCGGCATTTTCCAGCGAATTGACAATGGCCTGCTGTGTGGGTGCCAGAACATTGCCGTTGGCATTCTGGCTGGGGCCAAAAATGACCTGAATCTGATATTGATTCTGATTCAGCACCATGAAATTTCCGGTTTTAATTCGGATTCCACCAATGTCATGCTTTTGCGGCTTGTGCAGATGCTTAAACGCCAGCGCTTTGGTGCCGGTTCCCACGGTGACGTCAATTTTTCCTTTGAGCAGTGCGAGTTTTTTGCCCATGTGCGGCACGGCATTCAGGTTACCGCTTAAATTAAACACGCCGGAGGTGGCATTCCAATAACCGCCGTAATAAATGGTCTGTCCACCGGCGTTGGGCACCAGCAGGGAATGGCCCAGATTGTCTTTGGCAACCGTCATGACGACCATATTGTTCACGTTCATGACCCGCAGCGTCGGATCGGCCGCCAGAATCATGGACACTACTAACTGATGCGTAATCTGCGGGCGTGAATTGTTGAAGTTGACCATTTTGTGGTAATCAATCTGATTGATTGTGGTCAGAAACGAACCGCGAAAATCGACCGGGTTATGCACGTTGAATCCGCCGGGGGCGGCCAGCACGTTGCTCATGTTGTTGTAGTTGAACTGCGAAGGGGAAATATCGGTCTGCCGGGCCAAAGACCACAGCACCCGCAGCAGCGGTTCGTGGTGCGCGCGAAGCGTGACCTCGCGGCCCGCCTGCTGTTGAAATAAATTCGGCGGCCATGGGCTGAACGTGATTCCCGCCGCGCGGGCAACTTTGTCAAATGCCTTTTCCGGCGAAACTTTTTTCAGGTCCAACGTAATCAGCTTGCCGGAAAGCAACCGCAGATTATTCAAGGCATAAATGACGGCCCGCATTTCATGACGCATTTCCGGTGTGGTCAGGCCCCCGAGCGCCTTTTTGACGGCCGTCCGAACGATTTCCCCAGCCGCGATCAGCCGCTTTTTAGCGTCCTGCCGCTTTTGGTATCGTTGCGAACCGAGCTCTTTTATCCAGGTGTCTATTTGCCCGGCGGCGGGTGCCGGCACGGCCTGGGTTGCGCTGGTATCGGCAACTGGTTTGGCCGGCACGGCGGATGATGTTTTAGCATGATCAGGCAGTGCCACTTTGGCTTTTTCGGCTTCCGCCTGCATAAGGGCCTTCGCCTGTTGGGCCACCTCGGCGGCCCGGGCGGCTTGAGCGGGCACCACGGTCATCTGCGCGGCGGCAGGCACGGCCGCGACGCAGCCGGCTATCCATAATGCCGCCAGCAATTTAAAAGGTAATCTCAATCGCATCTGGCACCTCACAGCCGTTCAACCGCACCTGAAATATATCCGCCTGCCTGTCGGAATATCGCACGGTTGGAATATTCCAAAGCATTCATCCATGATTTAGAAGGCATCAGTTATAGCGGGCGATATCGGTTTTGTCTGCCATCGGGCCGGACACCCGTTTGAACGGGTGTGCCCGTTTTGACCGGGAGGGCCGCGATGCTGTCGTTTGGCAATCTTTTTGCCCCCGGCCTTCTGAGGGTCGGGGGTCTCGCCCGCTTCGTCGTCGTCGCAGGAGAAAGGATGGATTTCAGGAGAGCTCTCCCGCCGACACCCCGTCTATAATTATGCAATATTTTCCCTCCCGATAAAAGCGGCCACCCCCGTTTGAAGGGCAACGTCGCGGGTTCCCGACCCGGTTTTATAACCTTAGGGCCGACGCCTGAACACCGGAGCCGGATTGTCACCCGTCGCATTTGGCGTTACAACAGATTGCGGCGGTGGCGTGTGTCCATCGCGAATTTGGAAGAACCATGACCGAGAAACCTCATCTACTGGCCATCGTACTTTGCGAACGGGTCACCTTCGACATGCTGGCTCGGCGTTATGCCCTGTTTGGCGTTTCACCGGCAATTGCCTTTAACCGGTTTCCAGCGGTCCTGCCGCCGTTTTTCGGTTATGCCGCGGTGTCCGATATTCGATCGCAGGCGCAGGCCACGATGCGCATCATGGACGCCGAAGGAAATGTTATTTTTGCGCCGCCGGTCAATGTGGCTCTCAACGATACCGACCCTTTGGCCGAGGGGGAAATCGTTGTCCCCTTCATGAATGTCCGGGTAGAAAAATCGGGTGATTATTTCGTGCAATTGGTGATTGATGGCGAACCGATCGGTGACCGCAGGCTGCGGGTCCGCCATATCGTGACGCCGTAAATTGCCATGGGGACCAGTTGTTCAGCGGTTGGCCCCGAAGGCGAACTCTGGTAGCGCCGGTCCAATGCCTGCCGCCGGGAAATAAACATGGCACGGATGAAATCAGCCGACAGCCGGCCAATCCGATTCAGCATATTGCAAGGTATGCCCGCGAGATCCGACCAATACAATATGGAACATCATGATTTCATATTTCCGGTACGGGGGGCACCGTTGGCACAGCCCAAGTCCGGCAAGGCCCGGCAAATCCGGCCGCTGCGGCTTGGCGTGGTCATTCCCTGCCGTGGCGATGCCGACCTGCTGCACCCATGCCTGGTCAGCCTGGG
>JAJZEY010000549.1 GCA_021805585.1 Planctomycetota bacterium | reverse complement strand
TGACCGGGTCTGCCGATAAATCGGGCGTCAAGCCATGCCGGATTTTATGAAGTGGCGTTGGCGTTAAAAAATGCGGGCTGTGAAGATGAAAAGCCGCACCACGCCGGAAAAATTGCCGCCCCCCCCCTTTAAATTGCAACTTCGGCCAACCGGCAAACCAATGCAAAATGGCTGCAAACCGGTTAAGCTAAGGGTTTTGGGTTTCGGCGCTTGGAGAGCCTGTTCATGACATCACGGGAAATTCGCTGGCAGTTTATAGACTTTTTTGTCAAAAAGCATCGGCATACCTTCGTGGCTTCCAGCCCGGTTGTGCCGCTGGACGACCCCACCCTGCTGTTTACCAACGCGGGAATGAATCAGTTCAAGCCCTATTTTCTGGGCACGTCCAAAGCCTCCTGGCCGCGGGTAGCCAACACGCAGAAGTGCATTCGCGCCGGGGGGAAACACAACGACCTGGACGATGTGGGCCGTTCGCGCCGCCACCACACTTTCTTTGAAATGCTGGGCAACTGGAGTTTTGGCGACTATTTCAAACAGGGGGCCATTGAAATGGCCTGGGAACTGCTTACACAGGTCTGGAAGCTGGACCCTGCGCGACTGCATGTCACCGTATACAAGGGCAACCCCGCCGACGGCGTGCCACCGGATGATGAAGCCGCCCGCCTGTGGGAAACCGTGGCCGGCGTCAAGCCGGACCATATTCACCGGTTTGTGCATGAGAATTTCTGGGAAATGGGTGATACCGGCCCTTGCGGCCCCTGCACGGAAATATTTATTGACCGCACGCCGGACGGCACCGGCGGCCCGCAGGTAAACGGCATCGACCCGCGCGTCATGGAAATATGGAATCTGGTGTTTATTCAGTACAACCGCGGTGCCGGCCGCAAACTCACGCCATTGCCGGCCCGGCATGTGGATACCGGCATGGGACTGGAACGGATATGTCAGGTCATCGGCGGGTTTTCGGATAACTACGCCACCGATCTGTTTACACCAATTTTTAACGCCATCAGCGACCTTTCCGGCCTCGGTTATGGCGGGGAATTTCCCACGCTGGACCAGGCCGGCGGCGAAGAGGCCGGCAACCTCGGCCTGTCACGTGACATTGCCTTTCGGGTAGTCGCCGATCATATCCGCTGCCTGACATTCGCCCTGACCGATGGCGCGATTCCCTCCAATGAAGGTCGCGGTTATGTGCTGCGGCGCATTCTGCGGCGCGCCGTGCGCTTTGGCCGGCAGACGCTGGAACTGCGCCAGCCGTTCCTGCATCGGCTGGTGCCCGTGGTGGTTCATGCCATGGGAGAGGCATTCCCGGAAATTAAAGCCCATCCGGAAGCGGTGGCAAAAATGATTCAAGGTGAAGAGGAAAGTTTCAGTCGTACGCTTGACCGCGGCCTGGAACTTTTTTCCGCCGCCGCCGATGAAGCCCGCAAGGCACCCGCCGCGGGCACTCGACCGGTGGTATCCGCAGCCAATGCGTTCAAATTGCATGACACCTACGGCTTTCCGATAGATCTGACCCAGATTATCGCCCGCGAACAGGATATGGATGTGGATGTGTCCGGATATGAAAAGCTGATGGATGCCGCCCGCGATAAAGCACGCAGCGCCGGGCGGAGCGGCCCGGAAAATCTGGCCGACCTGCCGGACAATATCCTGACCGAACTTGCCACCATGCGGGTGCATCCCACGGACGACCAGGCAAAATTTCTGCACAAGCCGCTGCGCGCCCATGTGGCTGCAATATGGGATGGCACGCACCTGTGCGACCATGCGGGCGGATCCGGCAAAGCCGCGCTGCTGCTGGATAAAACCAATTTTTACGCTGAAATGGGTGGACAGGTCGGCGACGCGGGGGAAATTCGCACGGATCATGGCGGCGTATTTATTGTGGAAACAACCCACAGTGCCGCCGGATTTGTTCTGCATATCGGCCATATTAAAACAGGCAAATTCACGGTTGGGGACTCGGTTACCGCCGAAGTGTTTTCGGCCCGGCAACGCACGGAAAAAAATCATACGTCCACCCATCTGCTTAACTGGGCGCTGCGGCAGGTACTCGGCGACCATGTTCAGCAAAAGGGTTCGCTGGTGGATTCACAAAAACTGCGGTTCGATTTCAGCCAGCCCGTACCGGTTTCAGATGACCAGCTTGCCCATGTCGAAGCGCTGGTGGCCAAGGCCATTGAAGCGGATATGCCGGTGCACACCGCCGTGGTATCGGCGGAAAAAGGCCGCGAGATTTTTTCACTGCGGGCTATTTTTGGTGAAAAATATCCGCCCATGGTTCGGGTGGTCTGCATTGGCCGCCCTGTGGAAGATCTTCTAGCCGACCCGGCGAATCCGAACTGGCGGCAATATTCCATCGAATTCTGCGGCGGTACCCATCTGGCACGCACCTCCCAGGCGGAGGCCTTTGTCCTGATTGGCGAAGAATCCGTCAGCAAAGGCGTGCGGCGCGTGGTCGCCCTTACGGGTCAGGCCGCCCGCGACGCCCAGCGACAGGCCGGCAATGTGATGACACTTGTGGATAAGGCGGCCCACGCGCCGGTCAGTGAACTGCCCGCTCTGCTGGCGGAAATTCAGAAAGTCGCCCGCGAACCGGGGCTGCCCATGATGGCTCGGAGGCTGGCTTCGCATACGCAGGCCGCAGTTCAGGAAAAGCTAAAACTGGAACAGAAAAGACATGCCGGTGGAAATACCGACGGCCATGATTTCTCCAGTGATGTGGATCGGCTGGTTTCCGCGGTCCAGATGCCCGGTCAGGCGAAACTTATTGTCGGTCAGCTTTCCGCAGGCGATCAGGATGCGCTGCGATCGGTCATGGACAACCCGAAGAAACGGCTCGGTCAAGATTCCCTTGCGATGCTGCTGGCGGGCACACATATTCAGGCGGATAAAGATGGCAATGCCCAGCCGCCCAAGGTCAATCTGCTGGCTTCCGTCAGCGACAGCCTGATCGGCAAATTAAAAGCCGGCGATTGGGTCAAACAGATTGCCCCGCTGGTGGGAGGCAGCGGCGGAGGGCGGCCGCAACTGGCTATGGCCGGCGGCAAAGATATAGCCGCCATTGAAAAAGCCCTGGAGGCGGGCCGCGATTTTGCGGCAGTCAAACTGGCCTGATTTTATTTTCCATCGGGGGGCGCGGCAGGCCACAAATAAATTCAGGCAAAGGGCGCGGTGCGCGTTCACACGTCGCTGATTTTCGCCAAATGGTGGTTCCGTATCTGGTATTGCACCACAAAGCTTGAAACCAAAAAGTCCGCGGCGATATCGGCAATCTCATCCTGCGTTATTTCTTCCGAGCTTATCCTTGCCTTGATTGCATTCGATGAAATCAGAAGTTCGGCGGCAAAAGCTCTTTCAATCTGTTGCCGAACGGTTATTGCCGAGGTGAGAAGAATGACGTTTGAATTCGATCCATATAGCAGGCTGAACATTGACCGCGCGACCAAAAACCGCAGTGATTCCGGCCGCTTTTTGCTTGTATAGCAAGTGATTAGCTGATGGTCCAGGGCCGCCAGGCCATCGATCGTCGGCAATGGTGCGGATGGTACAGGGCTGCTATTACGGTCAGTAAAATCGTCCAGATTGGCTGCAACGTCTTCGCGTAAATTAAGTTTCTTTCTGGCATGCCGCGCCAGGGTATAGCCATATTCCCATGGTGTCGCGGCGTCGTCGCGCATCGGTCTGGCGTATAGTCCGGCGAGGTGTTGAAGGCGCGTTGGGCTTTCGCGGGCGGGCCAAATTTTTTCAAGCCCATCGCGAATCCAGATTCCAACCTCCGGCAATTTTTCAATTGTGGAAGCGGAAAAGGCGTCGTCCCGCAGGCCTTCGGGTATTTGCGACCAGATTTCAAGCATGGATTGACCGATATTGTCGGGCATATCATAGGGGTCTATTCCAAGCAAAGCCGCGGCGGTACAGAATTCCGTTTCTTCTGGGTCTGAATTCCGTATTGCGTTCCAATTTTCTAAGAGTGCGGGACTCGGGATGCCAAGGGCATCAAGCCTGTCCAGCACGGCTTCAATAATCTTCACGGCTGCCGCTTGAAAATCCGGGCGCGGAACGGAAACGTCGCCCGTGCTGATGAATTCGACAGGCTGGTATTCACCGTGGCCGGCCACCCAGGAAAGATTAATGCCGCCGCCTTCGGAATAAATATTGAGCCTTGGAAGTGCGAACCCCTCTTGCGCACAATAAAGGGAATGGCGCGATTCGGCCTCCGCAGCCGCTTGCGGCTTGCCCGGCGTTCGCTCTTCGTGGAACACGCTCCACCAGTTTGCGACCAGCCATTCAGCCACAGGGAAAAGAGGCGTTCTGATTTGGTCGCGGGTGGTTTGGGCGCGTTTATCCAGAATTCTGGTGATAACCCGACCACCAATCGCGAGCTTGAAATCGGCGAAAGTGGCGGCAATTTCCGGCGCATCATTCAATCCGAAATCGAGCCATGTATAACTTACTTCAATGTCGCTCATGGAAGCCCCCGAACGATTTCATCCGGTCCCAGTGGATACCCTTTGTATCGCCCCTGTCCGATATGACGTGCTTCAAAAACCACGTCGGCCTCGCGATGCCAGACGTACCGCGGGAATTTATCATCCCAAACCCCGCTGAAATGACCCCGACTAATTCCGTCCGCAAGCCATTGTTGAATAATTGGCTGCTTTTGCGCCAGATAGCGCGGACAGATGCTTGCGTCAGGTCGCGGTCGCGGCGGTGAGCCGGCAAAACTCGGCAGGTCTTTATGATTGATGCTGCCGGCATAGATTGCTTTTTCGGCAACAATGGCATTTTTCATCCCCGCCGGGCATTGGCCTAAAGCCCGGTGTTTGGGATTCTTCCGCTTATGGGATGGCATTTTCATACGGCATTTATTCTATACTGTTTCAGGCTGTCTGCCAAAATTGGCCTATTGAGGAGGGATTTTCGCAAGCTGGTGCCCGATTCCTATTGACCGGCGGATTGGCCGGCCCCTGATGTCAGGTTCAAATATAATTAAATTTGGCCTAAACCGCGAAGATTTCCGGGCGAATTGTCAAAATCGGACCATCCATGATACAATTCCGAACTTCATCAGCAGGTTTCCCGGCGCACCAGGCTTTAACCGAGCTTTCTAAACGTGCGATGGCCTCCGAGCGGTTGGATTACGGGACAGATTATCTACCGCGATCCGGTGCCGCGCGGCGACCGGACAGGCAACCGTAATTGGAAAGGAACCGACCATGGGAAAATTATCTCTGACCACACGACTGGCGAAGAAACTGGCACCCGGGCTTTCGGCACTTGGCCTGATGGGGCTTGCGGTTGCCGCCCAGGGGGCAACAAACCCGGCTATGAAAATATGTTCCATGTCGCCGGCGGACAGCAGCGCGGTGATTATTTTCCGCGACCCGGCAGCGCTGGACCGAAAAATTATTCAGATTGCCAAACAGCTTAAAATTCCCGTTACGCAAGACCCGCTGGCTTCCGGTGAACAGAGCATGGGTCTGACGGGCACATTCGACGCCAACCGGTCGGCGGGCATTGCGATGTTGCCGCCGCCCAAGGGAAGCATGCAGTCGGCATCACAATGGATGGTGGCGATGGTTCCGGTAACCAACTATGCGGCAGCGGAAAAAGCGTATCAGTGCGGCGCTCCACAAAATGGCATCAGTGCGGGTCAAGATCCCACCGGCTCGCCGATGTTTCTTGCACAGCAGGGTGGCTATGCCCTGCTTTCGCCATTAAAAGACGCATTGATTGCCTTTATGGCCAATAAGGCGATGCTTTCGGGCACATTAAGTCCAACTTATATGAAGGCGGTTACCGGCAGCGATATCAGCGCGTATCTGAACATGAAAGTTCTTGGCCCCATCGCCAGCGCCGGGTTAAACGCCGAATCGCAAATGATGCTGGGCTTTGAAGCCGGCGATCCTTCGCAGATTCAGTCGGCGACCATGCAATTAATTTTCGTCCGGGTAATGGAACAGTTTCTGGGTAATTCGCAGCGGCAATTTATTGGGGTGCACATTTCCAACCGGGGAATCAGCCTGCAGGAAATTGGCGATATGCAGCCGGGCACACCCATGGGCCAGTTACTGGCCGCACAGTCCGCGCTGGGTAACGCACCTCTTAAGGGTCTGCCGGGCGGGCGATATGTGATGGCCCAGGCTTATAGCGTCAATGGTCTGGCGTTGTCGCAATGGCTCAAAACTCTTGAACGGCCGAAGCAGACCACTGGTGCTTTAGGCGCCATTGAAAAGAACCTGGAAAAAGATCTGGCCATTTATAACAAATTAGTCGCCAACGTCCGTAAATCAAGCAGTGTAATTCTAAGCTCGCACAATGGCGGCGGCATCAGCGTCGTGTCGCTTGGAACCTATACGGATGCTACCGGCGTCATGGCATCAATGGAAGGCTTCATACCAAAGTTTCTCAAGGCGATGAACGCGGCCAATGCCGCCAGTCCCCAACCGTTTGTGATCACTTACAAGCCCAAAGCTATAGTGGCTGGAAATGTTTCGCTGACGCGGTTGGAAATGAAAGCCAAGCCGGGAAACCATTCGATTGCCTCGATGTTCAAAACGGTCTTCGGTCGGCCGGAAATGGTGGAATACTTCGGAACATTAAGCAAAACCAGAGCGATCGGACTTATGGGTACGCCAACGGCCAAAATTCCCGAAATCATTGCGGCCTCGCAGACCGGTGTGGATTTGCTGGGCGGCAGCCCGTCCATTCAAGCCGCACAAAAACATGTGCTGCCGCAGGCCAATGGTGTTTCCTATCTGCTTATCAATCGTCTGCTTTCCGACATGGCGGCGAATTTGCGAAAGGCCAACGGAATGCCGCAGCCAGCGACCAATGGACTGGTTCTGGGCCGGCGGTTCACACCGATGGTGGTCAGCGCCAGCGCCGCGGGCAGCCGCATGAGGATCAAGGCTTTCATACCGATGGCCACGCTGGAAGATACCGTCAACCAGGGCCGCGCGATTGCCCCCCTGTTCATGCTTATGTCTGAACAGGCACAGTAATTCACGCGTCTCCGGCTAACGCACATTCCGGCAAACGCCTGATTCCGACGGCCTGGGCTGTCGGCGATGATGCCCTTCTGGCCACGTGCGGAAACGGATATCTTGAGCCGGCCGGGTTCAGCGGCTATATTTCATTGGCGGCAAGAGGTTGAATTAAAATGAAGCAGAGGGAACTCCAAACAGGTAGCCACCATGATACAGACCCATTTGCCGACCCCCGATCCAAGTACAACGGAAAACCATGCGGCCATCCACCGTTATATTCATCTGCGGCTTAAAGCACTGGGCCTGCCGACGGACAACAGCGATGCGCTGGGGGCGGAGCTTGACGATATTGCCTCCGGCCTGCTGGCGAATTTTCAGCAGAAGAACCGCCTCCTGAAAGACTACCGCTGCCCTATAGACCGGCGGATTGAAGCATTTTTAAATGACATGCTGGGCCCCCACGGCGCAAAGGCACCCCTCCGGCTGCCCGACCGCTGCCTGAGTCTGCATCGCGCCGGGGTGGCGCGGGAACTTTCGCTTCCCCGGGGAGAGGACTATTTTGCCAGTCCGCTGCTGAATTCCTATCGGGTGGCCAACGGCGTTTTGCATAACCCCGCCAACGACCGCCGCACGACACAAGGAACATTCCATATTGCGGACTGCGGCCTGCCGGTTCCAGCGGACAAAATCGCGGTGCCCCCACTGGTTTACGCACACCTTTTTGAACATGCGGTAAATCCTCCGGCGGACTTGCTGACGCTGCCCTACACATCCAAAGGCGGACGGGCGGCCGGAATTTTTTGCACCCTTATGCTGCGGCCGATTGTCGTGCCGGAAGTTTTCGGCTTAAACCCGCAAAAGACAATGGAAATTCATTTTTTCGCACCCGGTTCGCTGGTCAGCAATCTGGATTTTGTGGAAACCATTTTCGGCAATGCCGGCGACCCGGTTCTGCCGGAAAATGACGCCGGCCTGGATGTAGCCCACTGGACAGGGCATACCGGCTGCGTCATTTTAGCCCCCCACCTGACGAAAATAACCAAAAAGGAATTGGGCCTGCCCGCATGGGATTCCGCGACGCCGCGTCAGCAGCGTGATGGCATGTGCTGGAAAAAGCCGGAAGAATATTACAACGGCGGGTCAGCATTTAAACTGACCTGCCGCGGACCGCAGGGGGTCATGGTAACGATAATTGCGGACAACTATTTCGGATATTGCAAAAAGGAAGTCAAAACCCAGATCAGTTTTGCCGCCAATTTGCTGGGAAATGCGGAAGAAGAACATGCCGGCGGCGCGGTGGCGTTTCCAAGTTACAGCCTGGGCACGGAATTCACTCCGCACGAAAAATATTGGAACGGACGAACCTTCGCCAATGTGGCCAAAGAATACGGCCCGCTGATGGATATTCATCCGGACGGTTATGGTGTGGATCGGCAGTTTCCGTAAATTATTTATATTCCTGAAAACGCACACATGGACCTGCATACCACACGCATTATCTGGGACCTGGATGAAAAACCCCGCTCGCTGCCGCTGCTGGCGGACAAGCTTTATCTGACCCCTTCGGGCCAGAAGCTGTTTGTACACAAACATCCGGGATCTAACCGATTCCGGATTGTGGTAACCGCGGCGCGCGGTGTTTTCTGCCACAAGCCGTGCACTGTCAGCGGCGGCGGAAAAAGCGAAATCAGTAAAAGCATTTCCGATTATATGATTTTCGGCCCAATCTATGTGGCGAATCTGACGCACGACCTGGACGGGGTGCAGGCTATTCTGGATAAAGACCATTCCATTCGCTGGAAGTCGGGGCACGAGCCGGTTCATTATGCCCACACGCCGAGCCGCCCCATTTTAGGTGCCACCCGATCCCTGGGAAGCGTAATTAAAATGCTCACGCCGTCCAATGAATATACCGACGACTACAACCGCTGGCTCTCGACGATTCCCAGCGATATTCTGGCACTGGTTTTCTTGATCAAGCGATTGTACAAGCCCGAATGGGGACCCGACTGGCGGACCCATTTTTCCGTGGATATTGTGAATGGCGAACCGGGGCATGAACTGAAAATGGATGACCGCAAAGCCGCCGGAACGTACCTGCGCGTCGGCCTGCGGCCCAATGGCGCCTGGAACACGTTTAAGGTCAGACAGGATTTTTTCCCGGCGGCAAAAGTTCAGATGGAAGATGACATTACCGCTTCCACCGTGGCACCCATCGGACAGTTGTCCGTTAAGCCGCTGGCCGCCAGCGGAACAAGCGTGAAACTGGTCACGAATTGTGAACTGCGGCTGTTTCAGCGTCCGGATGATGCGGTGATTCCCGGTCTGGACCGGCAAACGGAAGCGGATATGGCGCTGTCGGACAACTTTATTTCCAACTATGAACCGCTGGATGCCCAGGGTGTGCGGACCATCGTGGACAACGTGATGGAATTTGATGCCTACACTCCGCCGATGCGTAAATTGCTGGGAGACGCGGCTCGCCGGGGCAAGGGATTTGTGGTTTCGTCCGCGCATCCGCGAATGGTCAATGGCGAGCGAACCAAAAATCCGCGGTATCTGCAATATCGGCCGGACCTGGCCAATCCGCGGGACACCTATGCGGCCAACATGGCCTATCGGCTGGCGCGGGCAATTCCATTGGAAACGCCGGTCAGTTTTCCGGTTGACGCGGTGCTGCTGGGCCGACGGAACAATCCGCCGGATGCGGTCGCGGCGATCCGTTCCCTGGCGGTTTACAATCCGATTCACTATCAGGAACTGCCGGAACTTTTCATGGATTTTATTTCCAGCCTGACCGGCAAAAGTCCATCGACGACCGGGGCGGGGTCCGAAGGGGCGCTGACCAAAGGGCCATTCAACGCGCTGCTGACCACCGCGGACCTGAATGCGGCGCTGGTCAGTTATATCCTGACCGGGCTGGCCGGCTTTTCCACGGCGGCGGGGCATGTCGGCCCGCGCTATAAAATGGGACATGACATCAGCTTGCTTATTCCGGAACTCTGGTGCCGCATGGGGCCGGCGGAACGCGACCCGCAGTTCCTGATTGGCGGCGGCTATCTGGAAAAACTGGAGGATTTCCAGCACAACGGCGTTCATGTGCCGGCGAGCCGACTGGGCTACCGGGTGACGGCGCGTTTCATGCGCATATTCCTGGGCAGAATTTTCGATAACCCGTCACGCATTTTCGATTCGCTGATGCTCAAGCCGGAGCTTCAGGACATGGACCTGTTTGTGGATGGCGTATTGAACATTGCGGAAACCCAGCAGCGGGTGGCGCTGCAATATTTTGAAGATGGATCCATCCATCTGGCCTGTCCGCCGCTGAAGGCACTCCTGCACATTATGGCGCACGGCGAATATGCCGGCAAAAACGCGCACGACCCGGAAATCCGCGCCATGTTCACGCAGGAAAGTCTGCTGAAAAGCGACTGGTATCGGCAAAGGCTTGTCAATAAACAAAAGTGTGACAGTGCTTTATATAAAAGACATATTCAATACCTGCACGACTTCATGCGGCAATCACGAGATGATGGCACGGCGGAACATCTGAAACTTTTAGAGCGGCTCGCCCTGGCGCAGGCCCAACTGCGCCGCGTGGAGTCCGCGGAATATCTGAAGAGTCTGGAAGGAACGATTGGCCTGGACACGTTCTGACATTCCTGTAAACCAACCCGCCGCACCGGTCCACGCTGGGGCGGCTGGTTCGGCATCGGTCGGTACGGCGGTGTCCGGCGCGGCCCGCCCCGCTGATATTGCCGTTCTATTTCTTATTACGCTGCTGGCATCCTTTACCCCCATCGCGGTTAAGGCGGCGGTGGCATCATTTCCGCCGATTCTTGGTGGCGTGCTGCGTTTCGCAATCGCCAGCCTTATTCTGGGCGTGTTTCTGGGGATTAAACGAAAGCTGCCGCGACTGGGCCGCCGCGATTTTTTGCGTGTGGCGCTGCTGGGGCTGGTTTGCGTTCCGATCAACCAGTTTGCGTTCTGGGGCGGTGTGGCATTGGCCAATCCGTCGCATTCAGCTATGTTTTATGCCACCACTCCGGTGCTGGTAACGATTATGGTTTGCGTGATTGGTGTGGAACAATGGAGCCTGCGGGTGTTTCTAGCCGCGGTACTCGCGTCGGCGGGCGTTCTGGCGATATTGATTCACTCCGGCCTGGAATTACGCGGCCGCTTTTTTCATGGCGATCTGCTGCTGCTTCTGGCGGCGCTGACCTGGTCGGGCTATCTGGTATTTTCGCGGCCGCTCAATGACCGCTACGGCAGCCTGGCCACACAGTTCTGGGTGTTTCTGGCCGGAACGCTGGCCTCGATTCCGCTGGTTGGTGTGCAGGGATTTTCCGTCCCATGGAATCATATTTCATGGGCGTCCTGGGCGGGGTTGTTTTATTTAAGCGTGGTGGTCGCGGTACTGGTGTTTTTTCTTTTTAACTGGTCCATGATGCGCCAGCCGCCATCGCGGGTGGCGACCTTCACCAACGCGGCCTATCCGCTGACGCTGGTGTGGGAAGCACTGATCAACCATCGGCTTCCGGGCATCTGGTTCCTGCTGGGATCGGCCCTTCTGCTGGCGGGCATGGTGTTAACCCTTTCCCGCCCGCGGGCAAGAGTTATTGTGGGAGAGGACTTTGATCCAGTCGCACCGGGGCCGGTGGAACCGGAACACCGGGAAACGTGACGGCCCAATTCCACAACCATACAATGCCATGGCGGGCAAACACGGGCCTGAGGGAATATCGCGTTGCCGAAACAGGAAGCGTTTGCTTCATTCACCAACACAAGCCGGAGTATTTTATGAAATCAACACGTGATGAAATTCGCGCCCGCTTCGATCAGGAGGTTGAGCGGTTCAGCAATCTTCAAACCGGTCAGACCGCCACGATGGACGCGGCTTTGTGTATGGAACTGGTCACACAGGCGGCGGCCCGCACGACACCGCAGGCCAGGAGCGTGCTGGACATCGGATGCGGGGCGGGAAATTACACGCTGAAATTGCTGGAAAAATTAGCGGCCTTGGACTGCACGCTCATTGACTTAAGCGAACCGATGCTGCGCCGCGCGGCGGAACGCATCAGCCCGCGCACGACCGGCCGGGTGCGAACCATGCAGCAGGATATGCTTTCGGCCCCCCTGGCGGAAAATGAATTTGATATCGCACTGGCGGCTTCCACGCTGCATCACCTGCGCGACGACGCGGAATGGGCCGACCTGTTCAGCCGCATATTTCGCGCATTGCGGCCGGGCGGATCTTTCTGGATTTTTGATCTGATTTCCCATGAAGGCCCAATTTAATCGCTGATGCGGGAGCGGTATGGCGAATATCTGTCGCAAGCCAAAGGGGGCGGTGCCGAAGGGCAGCGTTACCGCGATACGGTATTTGCCTATATTGAAAAAGAAGACACTCCGCGCCCGCTGCTGTGGCAAATAGCGCGGCTTAGCGATGCGGGCTTTAGCCGCGTGGATATTTTGCACAAAAATGCCTGTTTCGCCGCCTTTGGAGGGGTGAAGCCCTGCGTTTGACCGCGACGGATGGCTTTGTTAACGCGGCCGTGGAACCGTCAGCAGGAACAGCGCGGAACATAGCGAATGACAACGGAATGGCAACGGATTGGTACCGTTACGTCAGCGAACCGGCCCGGTCGATATTGGGCGTGACCATGGGGGCGGAACCGGGGGTTGGCTGGTCACCATCCAACACGGCAATGTGCGTGAATTCGTCCATGTTCAGAACCACTTTTTCGCCATCTTCTCGTTCAATTATAAGCCGGTCCAGCCACAATCGTCGGCTTTTATTGCGGGCGTACCAGCTTCCGGTCTCCTGTCTTTCCTGACGGATCACGGTCCCGGTAATGGCAATCGGATACACATGAGACCGATGGGCGATCTGCTGGGTGACGCGAACCTTTGTGCCGGGCTGATACACTGTGCACTTCTGCGTACCGTTCAAAAATGCCGAATTCTGCGATTCCTGCATGGAAAAACTCCAATAAATAGGCATCCCGGACCGTTCGCCGGACAAAGGCCTGAAACGAAAATACACACGGAACCGGTTTGGGGCAAGTAACAACAAGTCGGCGACGGATTTGGGGCCGCCAATTTTCCCGGCAACAGGAAAAATAGCCGGTTAAACGTCCCACCAACATTCGCGAACGTTTATTGGGCGGAAGTTTATGGATCAGCACCTATAGAAGCCATCGATGGGAGAGGCCGCGGAAAA
>JAJZEY010000472.1 GCA_021805585.1 Planctomycetota bacterium | reverse complement strand
CTCCATCGTTTCAAAGGCAAACAGACCGCGGCCCGTCGGCAGGTGATTGCCAAACCCGGTCTGTTGATTGATAACGGGCCGGCCCGCTGCCAGATAGCAGGCGCTGCGGTCCGAAAACCAGCCGCTGCGCAGCCGGATATTTTGATCCTTGGCTACGCTGAATTCTCCACGCGACTCTCGGATATAGTCGCGGTAACGGCCCATGTCCCGTGAAAGATGGACCGGATCGCGAAGCGTCCAGCCGTTATCCGTCAGCAGGCGGCGGGTCGGTTCATCCACGCCGGCGGCGATTTCAAACGCGGCTCCAGTGATCCGCGGGGCCTCAAGAAATTTCAAGAATTCGCGGTCCTTGGACCAATAGTACGTTTCGCCGGCAAATTCAATGTCCCGTCCTTTGTTTTGCCAGGTGGCAATGGTATTAAATGATTTTCCGGCTTCGGCAGGCTCGCTTTTCCAGAAATCCAGCAGAACGGGCTGGCGCGTGGGGTGCCATTTGTAGCGCCCCGTCGGCAGCTGGCAATCCGGGCATCCCAAGTTTTCGCCATAAGTGAAATGATGGGTATGCGCATCCAGCGCAGCAATCACATTTTTGTTACCCTGTGCGATCTGAATCTGGGAAACCACCGGGTCGGTTTCCAGATACACGCGGATGGGGCAATCCAGATGTTCCGTACGAAGTTCCTGCGCGCCGGTGACGTTCATCATAATGTCCGCGGTTTTGTACAATTCCGTCAACCGCTGTTCGGTTTGACCGTAACATTTTCCGCCTTCGTAATGACCGCGGAAAATCCATCGGTCCGCCAGGCCGTGGTCCTGAAGAATCGGTGCGATGGCGGCAATGTTGGCATCGGCATCCGGCGTGCTGTCGCCCAGTGTCGGGCTGTAAACCCAGCGGGCGGAATCTTCGACGTACCAGGGGTCGAAGCCAAGCCGCCGAAGGCCCAGCATAAAATGCAGAAATTGCCAGGTGACTCCGGCCAGTGGATACCAGAACAAAATGCCAAACACAATAATGCGCGGTCGGGGGCCTGACGGATCAGCCACGGGGATTCTCCTGTTGTTGGGCCGGAGCGGTTGCCGGGTCAATGGAACGAATGAATTTTGCAGGATTTCCCGCAAAAATACAGTTAGGAGGCACTTGCCCGCCCACCACGGACCGGGCCCCGATAATGGCACCATCGCCAATGGTTGTGCCGGGCAGAATGCAGCAATCGAACCCGATCCAGACATTGTTGCCGATGGTGACCGCTTCAGTCGCCTGTCCGGCGAAGGCCTCCGGCGACCGCTTGTCGGCGAACTGACGCAGCATGGCACGTCGCTGGTCCGCGCGGAGCGAGGCACGATACGTGTCCATAATAACCACGTTCCAGGAAAGCAGGCAGGAATCGCCAATGGTTACGCGCCGGTCACAAATAAGCCACAAGCCATTAAGCAGTGTGTTTTCTCCGGTTTGAAAACAGGCCTCGGTGCCCAGATCAAACATGCAGCCCATATACGCAGATGAATTCGCCCCCAAAACCATACCAACGGGCTGACGGCTGCGGTAAAACTGAAAGCTATAACTGGTTTCAAGATAGGCGCCGGTCCGCAGGTCCACATTTTCCGGAATAACGCCCGGATGCCAGTCCCATGGAAGTGTGCGTGCGGTCATGGCGTGTCCACCGCTTTGGCCGGATTACCCGCGACGGCTGTGCCCGCCGCCACATCCCGCGTAACCACGCTGCCCGGTCCGACCCATGCGCCGCGCCCGATGTGGACGCCCTTGAAAATGGCGCAATTAGGCCCGATCCAGACATCATCCTCAATTATGACCGGTGCCCGGCGTATCGGCGGACGCGGATTGCCGGCACCCGCCGGCGAGCAGGCCACCGCATCGGCAATGCGCAGGGCCGGCGCGATGGGGTGAAAGTCGCTGTCGGCGATAACCGTGTTCCAGCCGATTAATACATAGTTTCCTATGGAAATATATTCCTCCGCCATCAGTACCGCGCTGGTGAAGCAGCAGTAATCGCCTATGCGGATGCGGGCACCGGGCGCAATGGAAAACTGCACGCCATCCATCGTGGCGTTTGCCCCGATGACCAAAGCGTCGGGTTGCCGCGAGGCAACGCGGCGGAAGGCCGCCTTTCCATTCACCACCGTGTTATCGCCCAAGGTGACGCCGGCGGGCAATTGGCCGCCTTCCCAGGCGTCGGGGCGGGGAGGGGTTGTGTCCGTCGCTGGATTCATGGTGCTCCTGCCGCTGGAATTTCAGGCGGGAATTGCAGGTTATGCAGTGTGCGGTAAAGCCCATTTTCCGCCAGCAGCTGCGCATGCGTGCCTGATTCCCGAATTTTTCCCTGTTCCAGCACCACAATTTTATCCACATGCCGCACGGTGCCAAGGTGATGCGAAATAACCACCGTGGTGCGGCCGGCCATCAGCGTGCGCATGGTGGTCAGCAGGTCCGCTTCGGTTTGCGCGTCCAGACCGGTGGTCGGTTCATCCAGAATGATGACCGGGGCATTCTTAAGAAACGCGCGCGCCAGCGAAAGACGTTGCCGCTGGCCACCCGAAAGCATAACCCCGCGTTCGCCTATCGGTGTTTCAAATCCCAGCGGCATCCGGTTGATAAAATCCAAGGCACCGGCGGCCCGGGCCGCGGCATGGACCTGTTCAAGGGTGGCACCGGGTTGCGAATAGGCAATATTTTCACGGACACTTACATCAAATAGAACCGGTTCCTGCGGCACGATGGTAATCTGCTGCCGCAGCGATTGGATCGTTATATTCTTGAGTGGTTGGCCATCCAATAGAATCGTTCCGTTTCGCGGGTCATAAAAGCGCGGAATTAAAGCCGCCAGCGTGCTTTTGCCCGCGCCCGATGCGCCCACCAGGGCCAGTGATGTCCCGGCCGGAATCATCAGGTCGATGCCCGCTAAAACCGTCGATTCCGGACGATAACCAAAGGTAACGTTCTTAAAATGAATTTCGCCGCGCGCCGGCGCTGTCAGCGGCCGCGCCAACGGAGAGTCGAAAATGGCCGAGCTCCGGTCAAGAATTTTGAAAACACGGTGCGCACCGGCCACCGAACCCTGAATGGATGATACGGTATAGGACAGTGTTTCCAGCGGCCAGCCCCGATGCCGAGATCCG
>JAJZEY010000445.1 GCA_021805585.1 Planctomycetota bacterium | reverse complement strand
GGCTGACGCCAATGAATATCTGCGTATGCTGGCGCTGGCGCGGTTGTACCTGGATAACATTTTGAATCTGCAAAGCAGTTGGGTAACCATGGGACCGAAGATCGGTCAGTTGGCGCTGTTTTTCGGAGCCAATGACATGGGCAGCGTCATGATGGAAGAAAACGTGGTCAGCAGTGCCGGTACCACCTATAAACTTTCCGAGGAAATGATCTGCCGCCTGATTCGTGACAGTGGCTGGATTCCCGCCCAGCGCAACCAGTATTATCAGGTTCTGGCCCGCCATGAAGGTTCAGCCTCGCCGGACTTGAAGCCCGCCGCCCCCGGCGCATTTGCGCGGCGGCAGCATCGGATAACCCCGGAAGAAGCCGCCGGCTATAAAAAAATGCAGTTAACCATTTCGGCCAAGCCGCGCCCCGTTGCCCTGGAAAATGGCGCGTGACGGATTTGGCCATGCCCACAGTGCTCGCGTCTTGTGGATGGCGTGATTCCGGCATTGGATTGTCGAGAGCAACGGTGGTTGTCCGTATGCGGATTGTCTGGATAGAATGAAGTGAATCGGGCGTCTGGTCCGGTGGTTTGGCACTGATCTTTTTGGAGTCCGCTGCTTGACTGATGCCCATACGATAATCAAAATTTTTGTCGCATGTGCGGGACTGGTTCTGCTGGCCATAATCGGGTGGGTGATTACCATGCGCATACGCAAATCGTTTATGGGCGGCAATGAATCGAATGCGGGTGTCGGCTTTTCCCTGACCGATCTGGAAAAAATGTACCGAAACGGGGAATTGACGGAAGCGGAATTCAAAAATATCAAGCGAAAGCGGGCACTAAGGGCCGCCGGTTATACCGAAGATGTTCCGCCGCCACGAATTTCCAAACCGCCGGAACCCCCGAAGAACCCGCCCGCCGGGCCGCCTCCAATTCCACCGCGGTCCTGAACGGGCAATGGCACCGCCCGATGCACCGCCCGGCCCTTGCGCCGCGTCGGTAGCGCAACGCGCCTTTTACGGATTGATTCAGGATATTTATGGCCGATGGGGAGCATTGGTTTGGACCGGTGAGGTGATTGGCCGCACATTGCCGTCCAGTGGGCTGATCATGCCACCGGCGGGAAACCGGCGTTCAAGTCGAATATCCGCCGCCAAAAATTCCGGACGTTGTTCGGGCAATGGGGCCAATCGACGCATAGCGCTGGCGGCGATGAACTCGGTGAGCCAGTTGCGCTCACTGGTGGCCGCGCCGGCGTTTGGTTTGGCGTTTTTTTGCGCGGTGGCGGGGATCGTGTCTGGTCTGCCGGCGGCCGTTGGCAAAAGTGTGCAGCGCAGTGTTCCACCGGTCGGGTTTTCGCCGCTGAGGGGTGACGCCGGCTCTACCGAATAAATCACCCGCACGGAATCCGCCGCCCCGGCCGCTTCCAGAGCGACAAACGCATCGCGAATCTGGCCTACGGCGGTGTCGTCGGCGGCGGTGCGGTTAACCAGAACACAAAGCATTTCCGCCAGCCCGCGCGCCGCGCTCTGAAGATTTTTGGCATCAATTAGAAATTCGCCATTGGGTGGCTGTTGAATTGTCTGTTGCCGCCAGCGGGCGGCTTCTTCGATCTGCCGGGCCACGTTGCGCGGTTCAAACGGTTTGCCCATTTGTGCCCACGCGCCGGCCCGCCAGCCGTCAGCGGCACGTTCGTCGCGACACATACAACTAAGAATCAGAATTGGAATATCACAGGTGGATCGGGAAGCTTTAAGTTTTCGGCAGACTTCATAGCCATCAATGCCGGGCATCATCAGATCCAGCACCACCACATCCGGGTGCAGGTTGCGCGCCAGTGTAAGGCCCTCTTCGCCTGAAAACGCCTGCCGACAGACAAATTTATCCAATGCCAGATGGGACAAAACCAGATCGTTCAAGTCCACATCATCTTCAATGATCAGTACGTTCACGGACATGTCGCCTCTATCCACCAGTGCCATTTCGATTCCTGCGGGAAAATGGCGTTTAATTCGGTTGCCAATGTCCCGTTCGCAGTTTTATTGCCCGCACTGCCGTTTGCATCAGCACAGGCTTGGGACGCCAACCCTTTTTACGTCCTTTATTATCATCGGTCATTGGCCCGGTGACTGAAAAGGAATCGCGTCGCCTTTGGGCATTATATGGGCAATTCAAGAAATAACTCAAGAAATTTCGCAGGGTCTGGTCAATATTTCGCTAATTGCGAAGCGAAGGGCTTGTCTTTTGCAACGATGTGGTAAAATAAAGGCCTTTATCCCGTCCCGCATGTGGGTCTTAAAAGCGGGGCGGCGTCATGCGGAGCGAATTATGTCTGGTAAACCTTCGGTTCCTCTTCCCATGGCAGGCCAGTTGAAGCATGCCATGGGTATTTATCTGGCGCTGGCCTATCCATCCGGGAATCCGCCCGAGGTGGTTCGTCAACGGCAAAAGCCGGTCCTTGCCGCGCCCGATGATTTGCCGATCATGCCCGAATGGTTTGAAGTAAGCGAGTGCGAAGAGGGTGTCATGTATCGGCTTCGTCTGGGACAGGAAAAATATCCGCACATGAAAATTTCATTGATGCCATCACCCGATGGCTGCGGATACCTTTATTTTGCCGACGCCCATGACAGCCACCTGCACGCCCCGACGGATTCGCCGGATTACCCGCTTCTGGTTTCATTACGAAAATCGAATTCCGCCCTGGCATCCGCCATTGAAAAGGCCTGGACCGCCGAAGGCCTGCCGACTTTTCTGGGGTTTTTGCGCGATTCATTGAATGAACGGCGTGGCCAGGAACCGGTCTGAACATGCCGGATGGAACGCCATGGCTAGCGCGCTGTTCCTTCATGGTTTACCGGTTAGATCCCGATTAGAGGCTTGCGGTGAATGACATTAAAACCATAAACCGTTCTGTCACACGCAGATTCACGCGGAGTGCTCCACCAGGTGATCCCGAACCGCTTCTGACAACAAATGAAATGCCGCCATGACTCAAGCGCTAAGACTAGCGCTCTTTCCTAAAGTTTTTCTTCCAGCCCAGGTTTAAGCGCATATTGCACCTCCATAGCCGCGACCGAGATCTCCCGATCTTCCGATCTCGCGGGTTAAATCTTCAAAAATAAGTTCGCCGGCCACGGTTCGTCA
>JAJZEY010000066.1 GCA_021805585.1 Planctomycetota bacterium | reverse complement strand
TGATGTGCCGCCGGTGGCCACGGGGGCCTTGCCCAAGGTATCGATCCAGGCGGTTTGCCGCTTGAGTTGACGGAAAACCGCGCTCCGCTTCTGCAACAATGTGTGGGCATCAGCCAGATAGGCCCCATAGAACGTTCCGTGCGATCCGAGTGCCGGCAGGTCCAGCCGTATTTCCGCTTCGGATGCCGCCAACGCGGAAAGAATTCCGGTTACATGGCCAACGGCGGCGCGATTCGGACTGTCCTGCATCTGGTAACCGGCGGCCCAATGTATGAGTGCCTGCTCCGAGTTCTGATATTTTTGCAGTGCCGCCTTCAGCGCCACCAGGCGCTGCAAGGACTGATTTCCGGTGCCAACCGCGCTATTCCAGCCCGCCACGACACTGCGCAAGCCGTGTGAAATGGTCGTCGCCAGAGCGGCATCGCCGACTGCCGTCGCGCCGGTCGGCGGCCAGGTTCGTCGCGATTTATAAAGCGATTTCAAAATAGCATGGATGGAATCAGCCTGATATGTTTTATAGGATTTATAATCCGCCGGGGAAAGCACGTAAGCGACAAGCGCGTCAAAATTTTTGCGGCCGCGCGAAAATTCCGCCGTTGCAGCACCAGACTGATAATATCCGTGTGCTATCGCAATTATTTCCAGCAACGCCCGGGTGCGGTGCTCCAGCCCCTGGAGGTTTGGCGTTTCCTGATGCAGCGGCGCAATGGCCAGCTTTGTGCGGGCGGCAAGAATAACCGGGGAAAGCACCTCGGCATTAAAAATTTTCACAAATGCCGCGCGTTGCCGCGTGTTGACATGTCCCCCCACAAACGCCACAGGTTTGAATATCCAGGGGACCGCAATCGGTCTGCGGACCAGATCAAACCCCTGGGCGTAAAATTCAGCCAGTGACCTGCCCATCAGCTTGTTGGTATGCCCCTGATAGATATATGTCGAGGTCCCGATCGCGCTGCTTTTTGGCGCAATCATGGCCATGAACCGCGGGCTGGATGATGTATACACCCGCGCCGCCGCCTGCCAGTAACGGCCGGGATTTCCCACGCTGTTTTTAAGTTCAAAAAAGGCATAGAAAGTGGCGGCAAGCAACAACGCCACCGCGGCAAAACCGGTGAATAGAACCGCGATTTTCCTGCGACGCTGCTGCTTCATCGCATTTCCGGCGCGGGTTACCAGCCCGCGTTCCTTGAATATTTTCTGAAGGAACAGGTCGCGCAGAAAATAAGCCCGGTCGCGGCGCCATACGCCGCTGGCCGGCAAGGCGTCCACCGCCACGCCCAATGCCGCGGCAAGGTCGGCATCCAGTGATTTCCCCTCGGACATGGACGATGTAAAATAGATGCCGCGCAAAAACAGCGGCTTGGCCGACCACTCACCGGGAACAAAAATGGTTTCCAGATATTGCTTAAGCCGGGGCGAAATTTTCACAAGTGCTTCGGGAAACGCGAACAGCGAATCCACCTGATCCAGCCGATGGCCAGTGGGATCTTCGGTATTCACCGGATCGGCCAACAGCCGTTGACGCCTTTGGGCGAGCCGTTCGCGAACATCCCGCAGGTGGGCATCCACGGCCTCAACATTAAAGGGATCATCCAGCGGTGCCGGATTGGACCAACCCATAATCTGATGTTGCAACTGTGGATCGGTAAGATCGTCGAAAAACTGACTGAAACCGGGAAGATAGTCGGATTTGGTTATGAAAATGAACACCGGAAACCGCACGCCCAGCGAACGCTGAATGTTATCCAGTTGCTGGGCGATTTTACCGGCGTTCCGGGCGATGACTTCGGTGGAATCTTTCAACAGACTGTCCGCGGGTATCACCAGCAACATACCGTTAATTGGGCAGTTGGGCCGATGTTGCCGCAGCAATTTAAGAAATTCCTGCCATTCGCTGGTGGAACCGGGGGCGACTTCCTCAAACATAAGTCGGCCTGCGGTGTCCAGGATGATCGCATGATTGGTAAACCACCAGTTCATATTAATGGTGCCCCCGGCACCCTGAAGCTGGTCCTGAAGCCCCGGCGGAAAGCCGATGGCGGAGTGGCGGATCGCTTCAGTCTTGCCCGATCCGGGCTGACCGACCAGCACATACCACGGAAGACTATAAAGGTCTTTACCCGCGGACCGGAATTTTTCCACCCCCGTGGAAAACACGCGCCGCAGGGAATCCAGGTCGGCCAGCTTCTTGGCCCCGCTTACCTGTTGGGGCGCGGAACTTGTGTTGCCCGCCAGGCTTTTTTCCATCGGTCGGGATTTTCGCTTCTTCCACCAGCCCAGCGCCAGGCGAAAAATAATAAACGCCACAGTCGCCATCACCACCAGCAGCCCCAGCAGAAGCAACAGTTGCCAGTGCCCGCTGATGGCCAGCGCCAGGGCGGTCATCACACCGGCTGTTCCGCCGGCGGTTGCCCCCAGTTTGGCGTTTGGCGACAGATTTCCGAAAATTGAAAGGAAGTTCATAACAATGTTACCCGCAGCATCAAAATGTTACCCGCAGCATCAATACGTTTTGTGTCCGGTGTCCGGTGTCCCAAGGCGGCCTTTAATACCGCCGCAAACAGAAGGTCTATTTACGCAGAATCAGGTCCAACGCCTGATTCAATTGCCCCACGCTTCGATGAAACAGATAAAAATTCGCGATCAGCAGGGTCAGGATGCAAACCGCCAGCACCACCGCAATTCCAAAAAGTTTAACCCCCGGCGGCTCAATCAGGTCCGCGGTGTTGACATGTTCGTAGCTCTCCGGGCAAATCTTCCGCAAATCCGCATCGCGGGCACCGCCATCCAGCCGGGCGCGAATTTCCCGCATTTTTTTCCGCAGATATTCCGGTTGTCCGGCATACCAGCCGGTAAAGCCCAGACCCAGGCAAGTATAAAAAACGCCCAGCCGTTCGGTTGCCGCCGGGGTAGGGTCTTTCAAAGTTTCCTCCAGCAGGTCAAAGAATTTTTCGTCGCCGCCGAGTTCATTGCGGTCGAAGGCGATCTCCTTCCATTTTTTGGAAATATTGTACCCCCCTTCCTTGGCGGTGAAATCCGCAAAGAATATCAGCGCCAGTTCAACTTTGTCATATTGGGAGGCCAATTCCGGTGTTCCGGCGGCTTTTCCCTTCATTTCCGCGAGCAACGCCTTCAATT
>JAJZEY010000381.1 GCA_021805585.1 Planctomycetota bacterium | reverse complement strand
GTATAACATCGGCATCAATCAGGGGCGCTGCGCCGGTGCCGGCCTTCCGGGACATGTCCACATGCACGTGGTACCGCGATGGAGCGGCGATGTGAATTTTATGAGCGTCGTGGGTCAGGTGCGGGTTATTCCGCAGGCCGTTGAGCAGGCGTACGGTCAACTGCAGGCGGAGCACCAGCGGCTTGTGTCCGCCCAAGCTCCATAGCGTGCATGACGGGAACCGGCCCCCGTTGGCCACGGGCCGACGCGTGGGAGTTATTTTTGAATCAGCATTTCCAGTTGCAAATGCCGGTTGTAACGCCGCAGGGCCGCCAGCAGCTCATCCATATTCCCCGCGATAATCCGTTCAAGCGGGAAATTTTCATTAAGTCGGTGATCCGTCAAACGGTTTTGCGGAAAGTTGTAGGTGCGTATGCGCGCGTTTCGGTCTCCGCTGCCGATCATCTGTTTGCGGGCGCTGGACCGTGCGGCATTTCGCTGATTGTCAAAATGTTCAAACACGCGCGACCGCAAAATCCGCCAGGCTTTGTCGCGGTTTTTGTGCTGGCTGCGTTCGTCTCGCATACGCACGGTTATGCCGGTGGGCAGGTGGGTCAACTGCACCGCGGATTCCACCTTGTTGACATTTTGTCCGCCCGGGCCGCCGGCACGGGACACATCTTCACGCACATCCGCGGGATTGATGAGAATGTCCGACTGATCCGGTTCAGGCAAAACCGCCACCGTTGAAGCACTGGTATGCACGCGTCCCTGCGTTTCGGTTTCCGGCACCCGCTGCACGCGATGCCCGCCGCCTTCCATGGCCAGGGCACGATACACGCCTGCACCCCGCACACTGGCAATTAATTCGCGGAAACCGCCGCGTTCGCCGGGCGAAAAATCGATTACTTCAAATCGCCAGCCCGATTTATCCGCATGGCGGTGGTACATGTCCGCAAGGTCGCCCACAAATAGAGCCGCTTCATCGCCGCCGGTGCCGGCGCGAATTTCAAGAATGACGGATTCCACCTGAACCTGATCCGCCTCCAGCACGTCATCCACGAGCCGTTCCATCCGACGGGCAAGTTCGGCTGCAAGCACGTTTGCTTCGGCGGCGGCAAATGCATGCATATCCGATGCTTGCGCCGGATCGTTGGCTAGAAACAGAGTGTCGTCGTATTCGGCTTTTATCGCACAGTATTCCTTGTACGCGGCCAATGACCGGATAAGCATCCCATTTTCCCGTGACAACGCCACCAGCCGTGGCGGGTTTGCCGCGATTTGTGGATCCTGAAGGTCAAGTTCAATTTGGCGCTGCCGGGCCGCCATGTCCTCCAGGGACTTTAGAACAATCGCGTAGGCCGCATTGTCTCGGTCAACCGACATGGTAGGCATCCTGTGAATGGATAACTGCCGCCGGTCGCATAGAACCGCGGCGGTAAGGGGATAAAACAAAATCGCCGTGCCAACTGTTGCCAGCGGGCACGACGATTCGACTGATTCACGACGGATAAACTACTTGGCGGCTGCGGGAGCGGCTTTCATGGAGAAGTTGGCGAACTTCTTCTGGAAGCGTTCAACGCGGCCGGCGGTGTCCACAAATTTCTGTTTGCCGGTATAGAACGGATGGCAGACACCGCAGATTTCAACTTCAATGTGCTTGAGGGCGGAACCTGTTTCAAAGGTATTGCCGCAGGCGCAGCGCACTTTGACAAAGTTGTAAGCTGGATGGGTATTTTCCTTCATGGCGATTTCCTTACTAATTCAATGCCGCCGCACAGGCGGCACACTGGTTTCTTCCCGGAGCCACAGCTCCTGTAACATAAATAGCGGCGTCCGGACTCGAACCGGAGACCTTGGGCTTATGAATCCCGCGCTCTACCAACTGAGCTACGCCGCCGCAACCAGACCAGAAAGTGTACCATCCCGGCCCCTGTTCCTGCAACTGTAAATTTCCTGCGGTCTTATGGCTGACGGGCTGACGGGCTTAGGGGGCGTGGCCGCTTTTATCGGAAAGGTCGTTTAGCTGCGATTCGGCAATATTTTTGCGACTACCAGTCGCTTTACTGCCAGGTGCTTCCCTATCTCCTGATCTGTGTTGCCGCAGCAATGCCGGCCCACTTCGTCGTCGTCACAGGAAGGGATATGACTTTGGTGCTCTGTCACGTCAGAGTCTCATCCAGGCTATGCACTATGCAATATTTTCCTTTCCAGATAAAAACGGGCACACCCGTTTTCTGTCTAATTGGGTGTGCCCTTTTTCGGCGACCTTGAAAAAGGCGATTGGTGCATTGCCTGTGCGTTACTTCCCGTTTGCGACTGTCCCCTGCGGTTAAATTCAACGCCGACACACGCGGTGGGCCAATGGCCATACGCCGCATGCGGCCCATCGCGCGTTGGACCGTCCGCCCGCCCGATTGCCCATTGGATCGCCCTTCCGATCGCCTATCCGGTTGCCGCAGGTGACAATTAAAAGCGGCCTGGGTCCGCCTGTAGCCGGCGGGACGGTTACGAAGTGTGGAACACATGTTGTCATTGAGCTTCGACTGTTTTCATACAGGGATGCAAAACCGTTGATAGCGGAGGTCTGTTTTCAGTGGATCCGCGTCATTGATGAATCCGCGCGGTTGCCTTATCCAAAACCGGGATCCAGGGATCAGGACATTGCATCTTCATCGGCAATGCGGACGGCCTGCACAAAGCGGGCCATCAGATCGGGATTTTTAATTCCCGGATTCCCCGGATGCTCCACTCCACTGGAAATATCCACCCCCCATGGCTTGACCAGGGCGATGGCATCGGCCACATTTTCCGCATTCAATCCGCCGGCCAGAAGCATCGGCGGCAAGCCGGTCAGGTGTCCTTGAATCGAAGCGGTCTTGAGCCAATTCCAGTCAAAGCGGTTGCCTGTGCCGCCCAAAGCGCCGGGCGTAAAGGCATCCAGCACCAGTCCATCCGGCCGACAGCCGATCCCGGCCACGCTGTCGGCAATCCCCAACACATCAGGCAGCGAACTGATGCGGAGCACGGGCCAAATCTTAAAGGGTTTGCGGTTTGCCAAAGCCGCGGCAACCGGGCCGAATCCCGCTACGTTGGCGCAATCGCCATACAACTGAAGGTGCGTGATCTGGGGGGATTCCAGAATGGTTTCCAGAGATCGG
>JAJZEY010000434.1 GCA_021805585.1 Planctomycetota bacterium | reverse complement strand
GGCCACCATGCCGGCCACCACAATGCCGTAAAAGGTATGGTGCATCATGAAATCGGGCCGGCCAACACACTTGCGCGAATACATGGATGACCCGAATGTCACGCGGCAGGACTTGCTTCGCGAGCTTGGCTATATCCGCTGGGTGAACCACTCACTTGGTGGAACTCGTGTCGTGGTCGATCATCTGAAGGACTGGGCTTCAGCGGGGCTTTTGCCCACCGGTCCAATCACTATTCTGGATGTCGCCACCGGATCAGCCGATATTCCCGAAGCGATACTGAATTGGGCCAAGAACATCGGTCGCCGGGTTCAGATTGTCGGCGTTGACCTGCATCCGATTACCCTGGACATTGCGCGGGAATGGACTTCCGGCACAGAATACCTTTCGTTCATCCGCGCTGATGCCCTGCGGTTGCCGCTGGCGGATAATTCGGTGGATATCGCAACCTGCAGCATGTTTTTGCATCATTTGAGCGATGAAGACGCGTTGGCCGTTTTACGGGAAATGCTTCGCGTAAGCCGCTCTGGGCTGATCGTCAACGACCTTGTGCGCACCACTTGGGCGCGGGCGGCAATTTATGTACTGACACTCTTTTCCGATCCGCTAAGCCGACATGATGCTCGCTTGTCAGTCGCCAAAGGATGGACCGTGCAGGAAACCCTTGCATGGCGCGACAGCCTCAAGGCACCCTGGCTTGACTGCCATCTGCATCGCTTTGCGCGATTCACACTCGCGGGGCTTAAACCTGCCCAGCATTCGAAAGCTCTTTTGTTCCCCCGCGATCCTGAATCTTTCCATCAACCCGGCTGATTGTCACAGGCTCAAGAATTTGCGATTCTCCGGGACGGTTTACCATAAGCAGGCGGCTAATTGCGGCCTGCCTGAATTCAAAAATCTCCGTCAGTTGTCGTCGCACGAAAGCCGCCTGCGCAAACGGTCCAAGAATTCCGCCACGAATAATATATCGCACGCGATCCGCCACCAATGTCCCGCCATTTTGGGAGACAAATTCGTGCTGATGTATCCACTGCGCATATGGCCCGATCAACTGCCGATCCTCAAACCGGACCGGTGGTTCATAAACAGAAATCAGTGTCCGCCATTTTATCGGTATTCCCAGCCACCGGATCGTATAATCAATCAGGCATCCGGCTCGCATATGAATCGGAGCGGGCGTGTGAATGACAAATCCCAGCCATGGCGGCGTAATAACCGCCAAATTATGAGCATCGGCAAAGAAGGGAAATACCTGCGCAATCGGCAAAGGCAGCCACAATCGGCACGAGAGTTGATATTCAACCGGCATGATGAAAGGTCTCCATAATTATTCTTTTGCATCATAGGCGCGTACATGCCATAAATGACAGGGCAACTGGCCGATTTATCATGCCAGACCGCTAATATAAAAGCCACCTTCCAGCATGACTCGCACTTCCGCTATTCCACAAGTCAGTTATGTGTGAAACACCTTCCTGGCAAAAATTCCGAGACGCTGCGATCCTTAATAAATCTGCCTTTGATTTCCGATCCGCCTAAATTTTTATCTTTTGCAAAAAAAAACACCATCCACGCCTTTCGCGTGCTATAATACAAACAACGGGCTTTTGGTTTGGCGCAAAAAGGCCCGGCTTATTTTTTTTAAGGAGCATTACATGCGTACTGTTTCGCTGGTTTTTTCGTCTCTGGTACTTGCCGCACTGACGATCATTCCTGTTGCAGGCTGTTCAGAACACCCGATTTCCCCGGTGACCAGCTACGGCAAGTCCGCCATGGATGCTCAGGTTGCCGAAGCACTGGCTGAATTCAAAGGTTCCAGCCCGGCAGTCGCTCAACAGATCGCCCACGCCTATGGCTACGCCGTGCTGCCTTCGGTTGGCGCCGGTGCGCTGGTTTTCGGCGCAGCAGAAGGCCGAGGCGAACTTTTCCGACAGGGGCAACTGGTCGGTTATGTTCGCATGACCCAAGGAACATTTGGCGCACAAATTGGCGGCCAAAGCTTTCGCGAATTAATTCTGTTTCAGAACGCCGCCGCATTGCAGGACTTTAAGATCGGGGCGGTTTCCTTTGACGCACGGGCCACTGCCGTAGCAATCAAGGCCGGTAGCGGAACCGCCTCCAATTATGAACATGGACTTGTGGTATATACCAAGCCCACCGCAGGGCTGATGGCGCAGGCCGCGATCGGTGGCCAGCAGTTTACCGTCGCGCCACTTGACCAGTAAGCAAAGGGCGTATCCACACCACAATGATGACGGTGCACAATGAGCAACGACCACGGTGTCAGGACACTGACCTCCAGTGAGCACGCCGATATTTGGTTCCCCTGGCGAATCGCGGCGCCGCCACAGGATGGTCTTCTCCCGTTTTCCCTTATGCCCAGACGCATGTTCACTTATGCCGCGCCGCGCGTATCAGAAATGAAGCCGCTGGGCAGGGTCTGTCGCATCACCCTGCACCATAGCGGCTTCTCCGAGCCATTTTTGCCAACGGCTTTGAACGAAACCGCGGATTATCTTGAGCGTATCCGCCAATTTCACACGGGCAAAGGCGACGGGCAGCGAGGCTGGGCTGATATCGGCTATCACTTCGCTGTGGATCGTGCCGGTCGTGTCTGGCAATTGCGATCGCTGAAATACCAGGGTGCCCATGTGAAAAACCACAACGCGGGCAATCTGGGAATTGTGATATTGGGAAACTTTGAACTGCAGGAACCGGCCCAACTGCAGTTAACGACCCTTCAGCAGTTTCTGGACTGGCTGGGCATTATTTACTCAATGCCCAGTTCCAGCGTCTTTACCCACACAGCGCTTGCCGATACGCCAACCGACTGTCCGGGACGAACACTGCAAGCGGCTATGGCCACGTGGGCAATCAGCCACTAGAACCATCTCACGGCCAGCCGCTTATTTCTCCGCCACGCCAAATTCAAACCGCCCATGCCGGTCCACATCAATGGTAATGGCCGCACCCTCAGGTAATTCGCCGGCCAGAATTTTTTCCGCCAGAGGATTTTCAATCTGCTGCTGAATAACCCGCTTGAGAGGTCGGGCCCCGAAGGTCGGATCACACCCCTGCTGACCAAGCTCCAGCCGGGCTTTCTCCGTCACCACGAGGGAATTCCCCCGGCCCGGAAGGCGAGCC
>JAJZEY010000378.1 GCA_021805585.1 Planctomycetota bacterium | reverse complement strand
GAAATGGCCATCAACGACCAACATCCCCGCGACACAGGCACGCCGCCGGCCCACGGTGCCGACAGGATGTCAGCGGTCCATATGCGCGGCAATGCGCGGGCGTTGCCGGAAAGGCAAATCACGGGGACAGCATCTGTCCGCATGGGGTGGTAAACATGTACGCGTGCGGTGTTCGGGTGGCTCGAACCGGGGCTTTTAGCAAGGAAGAATTATGCAGTCAATTCTAAGCATCACACTCAAGTTGCCGGCAATATTCGTATTGGCTGGGGTTGCCATGGGCATTTTGCGGCTGGCGGTCGGCCTGTTTTCCCGGGGGGCACTATCAGGCCACTAAAACCGCCAAATAGGTGCAGAAAAACGCCGCCATTTTGGTGCTGCCCGTGGTCGGCGATACGCCATCACACCGACACACCACGTGGGGATTCTATTACCTTGAAACACGATGCAAAGGAGCCAAAACATGAATGACCAATCAGCACCCGGCAGCACGTTCCCGACAGCGGCAGCGGCCCCGGCGGTAGCCTGTGGGGTCGTACCGGGTTACCAGGCCCGCATGGCCGTTACCGCATTGGATGACAATCTGTTTCTGTGCGGCAAGACCGTGGAATTCGTGATGAACTTCCTGAAGCACGATACGGAACTGAGCAATGATGAAAACTCTTTTGAATTCATTGCCTACGTGCTGGGCGAAAGCGCCGTTTTAGCCTTGGCCCGAACGGTGTGCCGCACGATTCACCTTCCGTCGGAACTGCGTGATCGGCTGGAACCAGGCCGTGGCTCGGTCCCTAACATTCTGATGTGGTTGTGGCGCGAGCAGAACGCCGAGCCGCCCCTGAAGGAGGCTCTTTTGGCCGCACTGGCTGAAGAACGAGACCAGGTCAACCAGTTGGCGGCCACGGCGAAAGACGACGTTTTCGCCCTGCGTTTTGCGGAAATGGTACGGCTATTCGCGCTGAATAATACCGAAGCCGACCTGCTGCTGCTGGCCTATGTCCGTTATGCCGACATTTGGCGATGGTCCGAAATCGGAATCGCCCGTAATTCCAGCCACCGGTTCCAACGGATCAGGCTGTTGTGTCAGGCATTGGACCTGCGGTTGGGAATTGTATCAAAATCCCTCTGGCCGACGGGGCGGCTGCACAGTCTGCAATGCCTGGATCGGGACTTTGAATTCAACCCGGATCTCGAACCGTTCCTGATCGGGCTGGCCGATGAGCCGCTGGCATCCCGCTTTTTTGTCCGCGTCACCGATTCGGCGCTGCCCTGGGCCATGTACGGCCAACTGTCCGAACGATACGGGACGTTGCTGAAGGATTTAATTATCCATCGAGATCCAAGCCGCGGCCTGAACATTCTGCTGTATGGTCCGCCGGGCACCGGAAAAACCTCGTTTGCCGTTTCCCTTGCCGCGGAATTGGAAATGGATCTGTATCGCATTCGTGTGCAGGAAGAAGGCGAGTGCCGCGCTGAAGAATCGCGTCTGGTGGCGTTGAAAATATGCGATTGCCAGGTAAGCCGGCAGCGCGGCATCATTCTAATTGACGAAGCGGATGCCTTGCTTACCCGCAGCAGGGGTGACCCGTTCAGGGCGATGCCCGGAGGGGAACCGGTGGCCGGCAAAGAAACCGGATCACTGAATACGTTTCTTGATGCGATCAAAACTCCCTGTATTTGGATCACCAATGCCCCTCCGGCGGCCATTGCCGAAGCGTCCCGCCGGCGGTTTGATTATTCCATTGAATTTAAGCCGCTGTTACACCGGCAACGCTGTCAGGTGTGGAAAAATCTGCTAAGCCAGTATCACCTGAAGGAAATAATTGATGACGCCATGGTGGAGCAACTGGCGCGGCAATTTCCGGTCAGTGCCGGCGGCGTGGATCTGGCCCTGCGCCACTACACCCGCCTGCGGAGTGCCGCGTCCGCACCGTTGCCCGCCGACACGCTTGAGCGGCTGCTGACACCGCATTGCCAACTGCTGGGCATCGACATTGCCGCGGCCACCGGAAAAACCGCCGGCGGGTACGCGCTGGCGGGACTTAATGTACGCGGACAAGTTTCACCGCAGCGCCTGCTGGCGGCCGTCCGGAAATTCCGCCGCAATCAGGAATTGGCGGAATTTACCGCCGAAAAGGCCGGCCAGGACGCCCCGCACCTGACGGCGTTGCTTTCCGGACCGCCGGGAACCGGCAAAACTCAATTCGTGAAATTCATGGGACGTGAAGTGGATTGTCCGGTGCGAACCTGCACGGCGGGCGATTTGCTGAATCGTTATGTTGGCGGCACGGAAAAGAACATCCGCGAAGCCTTTCGCGACGCGGCCGCGGACCGGGCGATTTTATTTATCGATGAAGCCGACGGCCTGTTTTACTCCCGACAATTGGCGCATCGGAGTTGGGAAATTACGCAAGTCAATGTATTGCTGCATGCCATGGAAAACTTCGCGGGTATTCTGGTGTGCGCCACAAATTCCGTGGAAACACTGGACCCGGCCACAATTCGGCGGTTCACCTTCAAACTGGAATTCGATTATTTGAATGCGGCGGGCAAACTGACGTTTTACCAAAGAATCCTGTCCGAGCTATGCCAGGAACCAATGACCGAGCCTGCCAAACGCCGCCTGACCAACATTGCCGACTTAACCCCCGGCGACTTTGCCACAGTCCGCCAGGGAATGGATTACCCTGGTTCCAGTGATGGCAGCGGCATAACCCACGCAGCGCTGCTTTCCGCACTTGAACAGGAAAGCGATGCCAAACGCCTGGGGCGCTTAAGAAACTTCGGTTTTGGCCGCGAATAAAGTTCACCGTGCGCAGTCGCGATGTGTTGTAAATTTACCCGACACGCCACCGCAGCGGTGCCGCGAAAGGTCCAAACCCCAACATTTAGCCGGCGGCATCGTGCCGCCGCGAACGGCCCAGCATGGGGACCGGCAATTATTATCAACGTCCGCCGTCACCCAGGCGTCCCGCCCCGCTTGGGCCGACGGAAATTCAACGGCACACGGCCTGCGGACAACAACTGTCCGCATCACGAAGTAATATCAATTCCGACCGGTGCCGCCTCGGCGGCGGCACCAAAGGGAATAGCCGAAAGGAAAGTTATGAAAGTCCATGTTTTCACCCGCGAACAAATCGAAGCCGGCATTCGGATCAAGCCCGCG
>JAJZEY010000129.1 GCA_021805585.1 Planctomycetota bacterium | reverse complement strand
CGTGGAACATGACTCGAAGGGTTTTGTGCGGGTTATGTACATGAATTGGCTGCGCAATGGTGGCGATGGTATTTCCCAGTTGGACTTCGCCATTCAGGCCACCGAACTGCTTTCCGCCCTGCATGACAAAGTCGGTGTTATTCACCTGGACCTTCGACTGGACAATTTCGTCATCACCGAAAAAGGCGTCGGTTTTATTGATTTTGGATCGGCGGTCCGCGTCGGTGAAAAATTTGCCGATAATTCCCTTCTTTCAACCCTCTTTGAGGAAATGATGCGCACCAGTCAGATTCAGCGCATGTTGTACCACATGACGGAAACCGGCCTGGTTACTTCAGATGTTCTCCGCAGCGGGGTGCATCGCATGGACAAGGCCGTGGATATGTTCTATCTGGCTGTGCAGATGAACAAACCCCATTCCAATCCGGATTTCAAGGGCCTCGTTCACATGAATCCCAAAAGCCTGGAAGCCCAGCATATCAAGCGCCTTTCCGATGAAATCCTCCGCCCGGTGGATGCCAGCGCCATTCCTTATCGAAACGCCAAAGAGATTCTTGCCGGCCTGCATAAAGTGCGCGACGATGTCCTGAGTGGACGCGAGGTGGATGCCTGCGGTAGAACCGCGGTCAGTTTTCGTGACGACCCGGCTGAAAGCCATCCTGCGCCCGCCGCCTCCCAGCGGACCGTAATAGCATAAGCCGCCACCGGGGTGGACTTACCGCAATGACGGCCGGCTGCGGACCGCCCTGCTTTCCAGAGCGGTCGCTTCGGCCATGTCGGCTGCGGCCCGCATCCCGTCCGGCGTCCCGTATCAAAAAGCCCTGTCACAATGACACGCACCTCGGCCGCCCGGCCCGGATTGGTGTATAATCCCTCTTATTGTTAGGATTGCCGGTTATGGCGGGGCGGATAACCGCAAACGCCAGGTTTCAGGAGCCGCATGGCGGAAACCTGGTAGCCGGACGGCTTTTAGTGGCCACCCGGCCTGATTGAGTTTTCGCGACACGGAAAGGGCGCGTATGCTGGCATTGAGCCGAAGTGAAGGACAAAGCATTATCATTAATGGCACGATTGAGGTAAAAGTGGTCAAATGGTCACGAAGCAGTGTGCGCCTGGCCATTCAAGCCCCACGTGATGTGGCCATCGACCGCGACGAAATCTGGCGGCGAATGCATCCCGGCCAGCAGTCCCCTTTGGAAAAGGCCGAGGCGCAGCGCCACATTCCGCTGTCGGCATCGACCGCCTCAACTCCGGCTGCAAGTCCACCAAAGGTGGAGGATGACCCGTCGGACTCCGCCCCGCAATCCGTCTGAAGAATCCGGCGGCTCGAGATCCGGTTTTGTGGGCTTGCCCGGCGTTCAACCGTTGTGCGGCAATGGATTGGTCGCATCGCCGTTGGGTTCATTAATATGCCGCATTGAACCGCACAGGCGCGATCCAGCGTATAATATAGACCGGCTTGGAATATTCATTAAACCCAGGCCAGTGCTTTTTCAATCTTGATTTCCCGGCTTGACAGAGCGCCAGGGACTGATTGAACGGTGGCTCGTGTGGCGTGGAACGCTTCACACGCTGAAGGATTCAAGCGGCGAGACATTTATGAAATTATGTATGCATTCATTCCGTGCCGGGCGGCTGGCTGCGGTCCGCTTCGGCGGCGGACTTGGTTCGTTGTGCATGTGGGTTCCGATCCTTGGTCTTTTCACCTTGCTTCCGCCCACGGTCTCTTGCGGCTGGGCGGCATCCGTTGATGGCGGCTCGTTCAGGCATTCAGGCCATCGGCCAATTTCCGGTGGCCAACCGCAACCCCCTGGCCGGTTGGATAACGCCGGTCCGCAAAATGATTCGCGCCGCACGGATTCTTCCGTACAACCGCCCGCGGTCTCCCCGCGGCTTCCCAAAAAAATGCGGATCAATCTGGCATGGCAAATCGCACTGGCGGCGAATAACTTCTCGCCCGGTATTATTGACGGCGTATTTGGCTCCAATTCCCGCACCGCGCTGCGCGAATTTTCGCACGCCTTTTTTCCCGGCCATAACCCGTTTAATCCCCACGATCCGACAATATATAACGCTTTGGGTGTGGATGTGCGGCACGTTATTGCGCTATACACAATTTCCAACCGCGATGCCCAGGCTGTCGGACATCTGCATTATCACTGGCGGGCCATGGCTGCCGCCGCGCGAATGCCGTACAGCAGTCTGGCTGATTGTCTGTGTGAAAAATTTCATACCACCCGTCGATTGCTTTCCCGTCTTAATCCTGGTGTGGACCTGAAAGGGCTGGCGGTTGGACAAACTATTTTCGTTCCCAATATCCGTCCGTTTCCCACCCATAACGATTTCGGTCTTACCGGCGGCCTTTCAACCGCTATTAAGCTGGACAAAACCAACATGCCCATGCCGAATGTGGCCTATTTAACCATTAACCTTCAGCAGAAGGCGATTCGGGCCTACACCGCAAACAATCGGGAAGTCGCACTGTTCCGCTGCTCTATTCCCGCCCATAAGGCCGATTACCCGCTTACCGACGCCATCATTAAAAATTTTGCCCTCAATCCGGATTACACATTTCTGCCTTCGGTATTCCATTCCGTACATGATATTCACCACCCGCTTTTAATTCCGCCCGGACCGCGCAATCCCGTGGGCGTGGTCTGGATGGGATTAAGCATTCCAAATGTCGGCATGCACGGCAATCCGGAGCCGCAAAACATCGGCATTACCGGTTCCCATGGTTGCTTTCGTATGACCAACTGGGACGCCGTACGGCTGTTTACTCTCATTCACATTGGCCTTCCGGTTATCATCATTAACCAGGCACATCCGATTCCACTGACGGTTGATCTTCCGCCGGGCCTGCATCCTCCGGGCATCAGTTTGTCCGCCATAAGGAAGTACAGATCCGATCGGCTAGACTCACATGACCGGGAAAGCCGTGATTCACGCCCTGGAACCGCGGACCGGACACTTGAGCGTGAATGATTTTCAGGAAAAAAGAAATTTATTGTAAGGGCAGCGCCCTTGCCTCGACCAACTGGCGGAAATAGAGGGTGTGCCAGGCGCAATCGCCCTTCAGCCTTTTCCGTTCGTTTCGGGCCCGAATGAACGGCGAAAGTTACCGCGTCCGCCGACGTTCGTTGGACGCAAGTTCGTTATGTTCCTTTTTTT
>JAJZEY010000562.1 GCA_021805585.1 Planctomycetota bacterium | reverse complement strand
CGCCACTTACCGGCTTGTCCTGGCCGGCCATGGGCAACCTGGACCCGCTGCAAATTGTGCAGGGCAAAATGCCTGGTCGAATGAGGAATGCGTGGCATCAACGGATTGTTCTGGATGGCGGCCTGGCCCGCTCGCTGCACGTGAAGGTGGGCGGATTAATTCAAATTCGGCTGGCAACAGCAAAAACACGGCGAGTTCTGGTGTGCGGAATTGCAAACCGATCGGCGGTGAAGAGATTTCTGGCGCAGCCGCACGGATATGTAAGCATGGCACTGCTGGGTGAAATTGTGTCCGGACCGATTGGTTTGACGCAAATTGACATTCGATTGAAACCCGGTGTGAACAAGAAAGGCTTTATTGCCCGGCTTCAGAGGCAGTTTGGACCGGCGGTGAAAATTGTGGCGGCGGGTGGCTCGCGCGATGCCTTTGCAAAGATACAACGAATATTTAACAGGTTAACGATTCTGACCGTTGTGCCGACGGCCCTCGGATGCGGATTGTTCATCATGGCCATCATGCTGATCGGGTTTGCCGAGCGTGTGCGGTACCTTGGGCAATTGCGGTGCATCGGGGCAAGCCGCCGCCAACTGGCTGCCAGCGTGATATGCGAAACAGCGCTGCCGGCGGCGTGCGGGATTCTTCTTGGCATGGGGTTGGCAATTCCAATTGCGGCGGCCATAGCTTTCCATTTCAGACATATTTTTGGAACGTTGCCGCTGGATACCGCCGCGATGGCGTGGGGAATAATAAGCGGTGTGCTGGCGACCTTTATCGGTCTGCTGATGCCGCTTGGGCAGGCCTTGCGGGTAAGCCCCATGGCGGCTGTGCGCGTTGCGGGTGCCGGTCCATTACGGCGGCCGGTCTGGCCGTTATTTGCCGCGGGCGTGCTGGCCGTAATTCTCCAGCGCTGTTTATGGGAAATTCCTGATAGCCGGGCGGCGGTTGGTGTCTATGCGATAGTAGGGGCACCGCTGTTGTTTTTTGCGGCGTTCGCATTCGGGCCGCCGCTGGCATCGTGGCTGGAAGGAATAGGTCGGGGCCTTTTGGGATGGATTTGGCGAATAGAAGGCGGCCTGCTGCATGGCGCGTGGAACCGCGCACCATATAGGGCTGGATTTTTAATTGCTTCGCTGCTGTTCGGCACCGCATTTTTGATTTCCCTGCGAAGTCGCGGTGAAGGATTAATTAAATCATGGGAGTTTCCGGCCCATTTTCCGGACGCATTTGTTTTCAGTCCGGTTTCACCGCTGCAGCCGAACCGACTGGACAATCTGGCAGCCAAAGTACCGGGAATAAAGGCGGCGACCGGCTTGACGGCATTTTGGGTAACACGCCGAAATAATGAACCGGAAAAGGCCGCGCCTGCGGGAAACAGCGTTTTGTTTGTGGCGGTGCAACCGCGCCGATTCAGCCGTATGGTGGGGCTGAAATTTGTGCGAGGTTCAGCCGCACAGGCCCAAGCATTGCTGCAAAACGGGACCGGACTTCTGGTGGCCACACGTTTGCGGCATGGTGCCGGCGCCATTCCGGATTCCATAGTATTGCAGACCCTGCTGGGGCCGCGTCGTTTTAAGGTCGCCGGGGTGGTCTATTCGCATGGGATGAGCATGGCCGCCGGATATATGCGCGTCGGGCATATATTTCATTCAATGGCTGGTATTTCCGTTCTTGGCACGCTGGCGGAATCGGCGGAATATTTTGGAATAGGGGGGGCGAATATGGTGCTGCTTACGGTTAAACCGGGTTTTAGCGGTATGGCGGTGGTGGTGGCGGTAAAAGCCTTTTTGGGCAGGCCGCGGCATCCGACTATCTTTTCCAATATTTTTAATTTTAAGGCAATGCAGCTGCGCGGAACCTCGGTGCGACGGATGAAACAGCATTTGGATGCCGTGGTGCGACGGGTGATGCGGGCCATGCTGCTCCTGGCAACCGCGGTTTTTCTGATTGGCGGGATCGGCGCGGGTATGCTGGTAGCCGCGGACATTCGATCACGCAGGCATGAACTCGGAATTCTATTTGCGGTAGGGGCCTCACGCGGGCAGATACTTCGCCTGTTGCTGGCGGAATTGTCGTTGAATCTGGTTCTGGCGATTCTGCTGGGCAGCCTGCTGGGAATTTACATGACTTTCATGGCCACACAGGTGGATCATCGCTTGACCGGCTTTCATTCCCTGCTGATTATTTCATGGACGGCCATCCCGATTGCGGCGGCGGCGACGGTGATAATGGCCTTTGCCGGTGTTGGGCTACCGCTGGTGCGCACATTCAAACGACCGCTGCAAATGCGGTAGCTGTCGATTGATGGATTATGGACCGTTTAATTGTTCATCGGCACCAGATGCAATTTTGTTTTGCCGACTGACGAAAATGTTACATGTACATTCCATGCCGCCTGCGCGGGTACACAGACTCCATTTTGGGAATTGGTGCAATAGGCATAAAACACTTCCACGCGCCATTGGGCTTTACCATTGGCCTGATGAGATGAAAATCCACGGACATGGACACGAAACAGCAGTGGCAACCCTTTGGCGCTGATGGTCTGCTGCGCCACGGTGCGCCCGCCATCGGTAATTCGCACCGAAACCGGCACGCCGGTCGTCAGGTGGGTGTCGGTGGGTAAAACCACAGCCGCGGAAATGGAAATTCTGGTATCCGGTTTCAGTTCGGCGGAAAGGTCGTTTGCGGCGAGCAGGGGCGTTTGGACGGTTGCCGATTTGGCGGCTACCGGAACGTGCAGACCGGAAATCATGACTTCGTGCCATTGGCCGGTTTGGGCATTGATTCTGACAATACGCTGGTTATCCGTATCGGCTACGAAAACAATATGATGCCAGACCGATAGTCCGCCTGGTTCGTAAAGCTGTAAGGCACCGCCCGGTGTGCCGGTTCCGGGCTTTCCATTTCCCGCAAATGTTGTCACCTGGTGGGAGGCGGTATGGATAAGACGTAATTTGTCGTTATAAGTGTCGGCCACCAGAAGATTGTTTCCCAGCGCTGCAACACCTAAGTCGTGCTGAAACAGTGCGGAGGTGGCCGGACCATCCTGATCGCCAAAATCAAAAAGGCCGTGACCAACCAGCGTAAATACCCGCTTTGTGGAAAGATTTACACCGCGGACCGCGCTGTTTTCAGAATCGGCAAAATAAAGCGTGTCGCCCGCCAGGGCCAGT
>JAJZEY010000577.1 GCA_021805585.1 Planctomycetota bacterium | reverse complement strand
CATTGCAGGTACTGGCCATTCCCGCGTTGGTCATTCCGCCATTGCCGCCATTGCTGGGACTGACCGCGTTTGTGGCATGGATCGCGTTTTTCGTATTTTCACTTCGCGGCCTGGCCAGCGCTCTTAGCGGCCACCGCAGCGAAGTGCCGATTATTGGAATTCATAAAGTGGTCGAATAATCGCAGCGCAGCGATCCAACTTCGCCGCCCGGCAGGAGGCCAAACACCGTGCCCCCCCATCACTGGTTTGATTGCCACCTGGATCTGGCCTATCTGGCCCAGACTGGCCGCGACATGACGCAGGCTCCGCCCGGCCCCGACACACCCGGCGGGCCTGCGGCGGTCACACTCAAGTCCTTGCGGCCGGGCAACGTGACCCGTGCAACGGCCACCATATTTGTACAGCGACGCGGGCCGGATGATGAGGGCCGGAACGTGGATGGACCATGGTGCTGGTCGGATCCCGATGAAGCCCATCGGGTCAGTCTGGCCCAATTTGATATTTACGACAATTGGAGAAGACATCATGATATTTGCATATCAGGACTTGATGGCCACGCCGCGCCCCTGGAAATATTGATATTGATTGAAGGCGCGGCGGGAATCCGCTCCCTTGACGACTTGCGACTGTTTTACCGCCGTGGGGCCCGCCTGCTGGCCCTGACCTGGGTGGATGGCACCCGTTGGGCCGGCGGAGATCAATCCGGTGGAGATGTCACGGCGGACGGCCGCCGCCTGATTGCCGCCGCCGATGACCTGGCCATGGTGCATGACGCCTCGCACCTGTCCGAGGCCGCCTTCTGGACGCTCCTGGCCACGGCGCGGCGGCCCATCATCGCGTCGCACAGCAACTGCCGTTCGTTGCTACCCGGGAAAAAGCATCCCGAACGGCATCTTTCGGACCGGCAGATTCAGGCTCTGGCCGGCGCGGGCGGCATGATCGGGCTGAATTTGTTCGGCAATTTTCTGGCACCCGGCCGCCCCGCCGCGCTGGCCGATGCGGTTGCCCATCTCCAGCATATTGTGCAACTTACGGGCAAAGCGGAGGTCATTGGCCTGGGATCGGATATGGACGGCGGATTCACCGCCGATAAGTTGCCCGCACCGCTGCGCGGGCCTGCGGACCTTGAACTTCTGGCCGACGCGTTAAGCGCGGCCGGCTTTTCCGATGCGCATATCGGGGGCTTCCGGCATGAAAACTGGGAGCGATTTTTTGCCGATGCCGGCCTTCTTTAATCGCCATTCCGGTTAACCAGAGGCCATCCGCCCGCGTCTATTCAACGCGTGGTCCTGCCTTGGGCGCACGCCACAAATACAGACG
This sequence comes from Planctomycetota bacterium, assembly GCA_021805585.1. The sequence continues at coordinate 1,856 of JAJZEY010000577.1, read as the reverse complement.
AACATATGGAACCGCGGCACAGCCGATTCAACGCTTTGGATGGCGAACGGCGGATCGGAGGCCGGTCGGCCAGGCAGCGGGGTATGCCATTTTATTATTAATTATATAACTACTTATATCCATACATATTGCATCGATGCGATCGGGTGCAACTGTTGACAGGGTATCTGTTCATGGCCGGGGCGTCCGCAAAGGCGGCAAGTTTTCGATCTTACGCACTGTATTGGCCCTCGCGAACACTGCGGGCACTTCCGCCGCCGTAAATGGTGCCGTATGCCCGTCACCAAAAAGGATGCTCATTTCTGAATCCACCGAAGGAAGACCGGGCCTGGAATATGCCACAATGTCATAGGCACCCGCGTTATCCGTCATTCCGCTGCCCACATACACAATATCGCAATGGCCGATCAAGTGGCGGCGGATCCAGGAGACATTTGTGGCATCGCCATGCGGTATTACCAGTGGCGGGCTGCCACCGATGGGACAAACCAGATCGCTCGGCTGAAGTTTATCGCCGGCCACCAGTGTGGCCATATCCGGGGGGAATTGTCCATCATGATCCTGCGCATATATGACACATTGTTGCCCGACTGTAATCTCATTGGCCATGAGCAAGGCCTGGCCGGCCAGGAGCTTCGCGCGACCCAATGAGGGAATCAATATCGCCAGCAGCAGCCCCCACATCAGCACTCCCGCCACACCAATCACCGCGCCGGCTATGGCGGTGCCGCGCGGCTCCTTGCGTAAGCCCAACAGACTAAGAATGACGCCTGGAATCAGGAAAATAACGGTAAACAGTCCTACCACTGAACAGATCAATCCGACGATACCCAGCGTATTACCCCCAACCCGTTGAGGAGGCTGAACCCCAAATTGCGGGCTTGATGTTTGCCGGGTTGCACCACCCGCACAACGCGGACAAATGACCGCGGCCCCGACCGGCGGTGGCGGACCAGCGGGCGCAAATTCATTGCCGCAACGGGCACACGTAGCCATATATGATCTCCAGAAAAAGCTTCCACACGCCAAACCCGCCGAACGAACGCTGGTTCGGCACCAAAATCATTACTCCGATGGTGATCCCGATTCGGGTTCCCGCGCCGGCCGAAGGTCATGCGGCTGAACGCCCAGCATCTGCAACAGGTTTTGTTCGTTGTAATGCGTTGAAATTTTTCCATAATAAATCAGGGCCGCCACCAAGGCCGCGCCTGCGAACAGGCCCGAAACATGGGCCAGATGGTCGATCGACCCGCCGCCGGTCAGAAGCCCGAACAGGTCCATGGCCAGAAAGAAAAGAATGACCCAGTAGCACGCGAGATTTTTCTCGCCAACCTTAATAATAAACACATAAACGCATCTGGCTTCATTAAGCGGGTAAAGTATTAAGAACGCGCCCATAATGCCCATAATCGCACCCGACGCCCCCAGGCTGGCCACCGGCGGTCCGAGCAGCAGCGACACAATATTGGCAAAAATCCCGGTGCCGAAATAAATCGCCAGAAAGCCTAAATGTCCGAGTCGCGCATTGATGGCATTGCCGAACAGCCACAAAAAGAACATGTTGCCCAGCAGATGCAGCCAGCCTTCATGCACAAACAGGCAACCCACCAACTGCGTCGGACGGAAATGGCCCGGTTCAAGAATCAGATCATCAATCACGTGGCCGGGCTGATCGCCCCCATATTTTCCCACGAGTGTGCCATGGGAAAAAGTAATGTCAAACGAGGCCCGGTTTTCCCACCGCCGCAACGACGGAAACAATGACACACTCACCAGACAGGTCAGCAGAATCAAGGCCCAGTTGGCCAGCGGCCAGCGGTGCATGGGAACGTCCACCAGAAATGGGAGGAATAGAA